>NZ_VMLS01000004.1:0-72229 GCF_013276805.1 Streptococcus sp. 1449 | reverse complement strand
GTCAGTTCTATCCACAACCTCAAAACAGTATTTTGAGCAACCTGCGGCTAGCTTCCTAGTTTGCTCTTTGATTTTCATTGAGTATTAATAGACTTGTTTGGTATCTTGAAAACTATATCATATAGGTGTCGTCATGAATCCTTTTAGCTGATTTAAGGATACAAAAACATAATACTATGACTCAATTGAAATATTAAAATTCAATTTCTGACCACCTAATCCTGCTTCAAATAGTTATCGAACAAGTTTTATGATAGCTACCTTGTTAGGATGCTCTTATTTTTTATCAGACAAAACAAAAGGATTAAGGGAGTGAATTTCCTTAATCCGATAGTCTCTTAAGCCTGACGTTGTCCGAAATCAGCAATCATCTGATCCATTTCTTGTCGACTCGGAGTTGTCAGCATATAAAGGTAATCCCCTTGAAGTTCCGCAAAGGCAGCTGGCATGATTTTTTTAACCTTGAACTGCTGACTGTATTTGGCAAGCAAATCCTCTTCTGAATAAACATAGTGGGCATTTGCACGGCGAGAAGTAGCCAAACAATACTGCGGTTCAAAGTCTGACACTGGGAACTCCTCTCCTGCGACAATGGCTGCATAGCCACGATAAAGGTCCAAGGAATGAGCAAAGTTATAAACATCAATGGTAAAACCACCTGCAGGACGGTTATTGTACTCAATGGCAATGTAGTCGTCCCCTTCACGGAAGAACTCAATATGGAAGAACCGTTCTTTCATACCAAATTCTTTGACAATCGCTTCTCCATACTTGCGTAGTTTGGGAACCATATCCTTGAGCACATAGTAGGAATTGTCCATCTTATAAATCATGAGATCAAGCGGTGTATAGGCGTAGTCAAAGGTTGTTGAGAAAACAATCTTTCCATCCTTGTCCACGAGCCCGTCAAAGGTACAGATTTCGCTGGAAGTGACAAATTTTTCAAAGAAATAAAGGGTTGAATGGTCCCATTCTTGCTTGAAGTGATTGATATCGTCTTCTGTCTCAAGTTTAAAGGTGGCGGCCGCTCCCACTCCATTGTCAGGTTTGGCAATCATTGGAAGACCGATTTCTTTCACTGCTTGATCAACATCTGCTTCCGTCTTAATAACAGCTCCAGGTACCACAGGAACACCTACTTTTTTGAAAAGTTTCTTCATTTCAGACTTATATTTCGTCTTTTTGAGATCCTCTGGTTTGGCACCAAAAACATTGAATTGCTCACGAAGACTTGCATCTAACTCAAGCCAGTATTCATTATGAGACTCAATGCGGTCAATTGGGCCGTGTTTATAAAAGAGAAAAGCAACTGCACGTTTGACTTCGTCTATGTTCTCAAGGTTATCTACACGGAAATACTCGGTCAGGCTATTGCGTAAAGGTTCGTCCAATTGCTCGTATGGTTCTTGGCCAATTCCCAAGACTGTGATGCCTTTATTAGCTAGTTCAATGGTAAACTGTTGAAAATTTTGTGGATAGTAGGGAGAAATAACAAGGTAATTCATAGGTAACTCCTTTTATAAATAGAGATTCCCGAGGAAATAAGGCATTTGTTTGCGCCACCATTCCCAGTCGTGGGCGACATCGTGTCCCCATTCAGCAAACCAGGCTGGAATTTGTTTCTGGTCAAAGGATTCTTTGAGCTTGTAGAAAGATGGTAGACCATCTTGTTCCCAGGCACCAAGACCCGTACACAACACAATCTCTGCCTGACGGTAACGGTCAATAAACCAGCCGTCGTTCTGGTTCCAGATATAATCTACTGGCGAGTTTTGGTAAATAGCATCGTCATTGTAATAATCGCCGACAAAGAAACGTGCATCGTAAACACCACTGAGAGCAATCACTTTGGTAAAGACATCTGGATGCTGGAGGAAGAAATTGAGTGCATGATAGGCTCCCATAGAGCAACCTGTCGTCATCATGCCATCAAACCAACCTGTCTTGTGCTTGATAAAAGGAATAGCCTCCTCAATCACATAACGTTCGTAGGCACGGTGCATTTCCGCTTGATCATGAGCATTTTTCCAAGTAGCCAACCAGCTCTCACTGTCTACACTGGATAGGGTAAAGAACTGGACACGGCCTTCCTCGATAAAAGAGGCACAGGCATCAATCATGCCAAAATCATAGTATTCATTGTGACTGCCACCTGATGAAGCAAAGACCACAACTGGAATTCCAGCATATCCATAACGATTGAGGTACATTTCACGGTTAAGGTGACCACTCCAGTGGCTAAGGTTTTCAATATGCATTGGCTTTCTCCTTTTCTAACTTACCATTTCTCTGCAAAAAATCTCAGACAGTCTGGTAAATTCTCCGACCAAGGGATTTCACTATGGATGGCACCAGACTGAACTTTTAAGACCAGATTATCTAAGTGTACCCCACCTGCTATCAAATCATGGTAATACCGAAGCGACGAGTCGATATAGGCTTGTTTGATATTGCCAGCCATCAAGGTCTTGTCTGTATCATCCGCTTCTTCCGTTCCCACATAGATGAAGATGCGCTGGTCAGGCGATAGTTGCTGACGCTCGATATAGCGGTTAAAGGCTTCTTGGTGGAGCCAGTTGGCAGATGAAAAGACGCCCAAGCAACCAATTTGGTCTTGGTATTCCAAACCGATAAACTGGGTAATATTGCCTCCTAGTGAGGAACCAATCATAGCCGTATGCTGGCGGTCTGCTTTTGTACGATAGGTCTCATCGATAAAAGGCTTGACCACCTCCATGACAAACTCAGCATACTCCACACCCTTACCACCAAACTGCTGCCCTGGGATGGGAGATTCTTGGAACTTCCAAGCCGCATACTCATTCATCCGCCCCATACCATCATTGTCAATAGCAACGACAATCATGCGACTGATATCGGGATTTCGTTTGATAGCTGGGATAATCTTCCATGAATGACCAATGAAAGACTCCTTGCTATAAAAAACATTTTGCCCGTCATGAAAGTAAACAACAGGATAGGAACGATTCGTGTCTTTCTCATAATCTTTAGGCAGAAGAACACGCACACGGCGCTCCTTACCTGTATAAGGAACCTTGAGTTTGTGTTCTTTCATTTTTAGATAAAAATAGGATTGATTCATTGTCAGAAAACTCTCTATATTCAAAATTTTATCTCATTATATCATAAAAATAGAAAAAAAGTTAGTTTTTTACCTATTTTTTAGAGAAAAAACTAACTTTATTTCCTGATTTTCGCTATTCTTTTGCGTTTTCTGATTAGAGCAGATTGTCAATCAAGTCATCGACTTCATCTTTTTCGGCTTGAGGTGTGATTTCAGTGATCATGATTCCAGCCACTGCTCGCTCAACCAAGCCTTCAACATCCATACGCGCTTCGTACTGCTCCGCATTCTTAATTTTAGGATTTGTTTTTGGACGATCTGGTGCAAAAATGGTACAACAGTCTTCAAACGGTTGGATTGAAATGTCAAAGGTATCGATTTCCTGGGCGATGTCAATGATTTCCAACTTGTCCATGGTAACCACAGGACGAATGATGGGAGTGTTGGTAACAGCATTGATAGCCTTCATACTTTCAAGGGTTTGGCTGGCTACTTGACCTAGACTTTCCCCATTGATGATAACCAAACCATTTCGTACCTCACGAATACGGTCAGTAATCCGCATCATAAAGCGACGAGTTAGAGTCATCAAATAAGCTTCTGGCGCTTTGGCTTTGATTTCCTCTTGAATCTCTGTGAAAGGCACCTCGATAAACTGGATATTTCCGCCAAACTTGGTCAATTTACGGGTCAAGTCCTGCACTTTCTTGAGGGCACCAGGACTAGTATATGGTGGACTGGCAAAGTGAACAGCCTCAATATCCACTCCACGTTTCAAAGCTAGATAACCAGCTACAGGTGAATCAATCCCTCCTGACAGCATGAGCATGCCCTTACCTGAAGTTCCAACTGGCAAACCACCAGCCCCACGAATAGTTTCATAAGAAAGGTAGGCTGCCTCTTCTCGAATCTCCACTTGGAGATTGATGTCAGGACTTTTCATTTGAGCTTGCACATTTGGAATGGCTTCAAAAATAGCTCCTCCAAGCGTTTGGTTGAGTTCACGACTGTCGAGTTCAAAGTTGTGGTCGCTACGCTTGCTAGAAATCTTAAAGGTCATGCCTTCCTTGTAGATGTCCTGCATAATCTCTTGCACAGAAGACTTCAGAACTTCTACAGATTTTTCAACCTTATATACTGGAGAAAAATTTTGAATCCCGAAGACTTGCTTGAGTGATTCTGCTACTGCTGTGTAATCAGCTCCATTGAGGTAAGCATGGGCACGGTCACGATCTGCCCTTACCTTAACTTGGGGATAGATAGACAAAACGTCTGAAATATTATTGCGAAGTTTATTGATGAAACGCATACGGTTTTTGCCTTTGGTTGACAGCTCACCGTAGCGAATCATAATTTCTGAATACTGCATAAATGCTCCTATCTTACTTTTCTAGTTTGGTTGTAAATTAATTTTAGCTTGGTCAAAAACTGCTCGACCTGACTCATATCATTTTCAAGGTCTAGGCTAAGACGCACAGCTGACTGGGCCTTATCTTTATCTACTCCCATGGCAATCAGAGTTCCTGCAGGTTTCCCAGCCTTGGACGAACAAGCAGAGGTCGTTGAGATGAAAATATCATAGTCTTCAAAAGCGTGAACGATGACTTCACCACGAACACCCTTGATTCCAAAAGTCAGGATATGAGGGGCAAAGTCTTCCTCATCTGAAAAGACAAAAATATCTGGATAGTCCAGAAGGGCTTGACGAATCACTGCCTTCATCTGCCCAGTCTTGCTCCTAAAGGTATCTAGCTTTTCCATAGATAAACGGAGAGCCTTGGCTGTCGCTGCAATCCCTGCCACATTTTCAGTTGTCGAACGGTAATCACGCTCCTGACCTCCACCAGTCAACAGTGGCGTAATTTTCTTACCAGACTTGATATAGACAAAACCTACACCACGAACTCCATGGAACTTGTGACTAGAGAAAGTCGCAAAATCCACTCTATCAGTCAGATATTTTTCAGTTGGAATCTTAGCAAGTGCTTGAACCGCATCAACATGGAAGGAAATAGTCGGCTTATCTGCCAATAGTTTTGAAATAGCCTCAATGGGCTGAACAGAGCCAATTTCATTGTTTACTGCCATGATAGAGATGAGGGTCGTATCAGGTCTTATCAAAGCTCCTAGAGCCTCAACATCCACAAATCCTTTCTCATCTACTGGAGCAAAATCCACTTCAAAACCTTGATTTTTCAACCAAAGTGCTGATTCTTTGACTGCTGGATGTTCAATGGCTGAAACAATGATGTGCTTGCCAAACTGGGCTTTTTCAAAGGCCACACCCTTGATGACCCAGTTATCCCCTTCTGTCCCACCAGAAGTAAAGAAGATTTCATCGCTTTTCTTACCGATTAAATCTGCAATCTGTTGGCGAGAAGCGTCTAAGATTCGTGTTGCCTGGTCCCCCAAACGATGGAGACTAGATGGATTTCCTAAAATTTTTGAAGCGACCTGCATATAGGTTTCAAGGGCTTCAGGATAAGGCTTGGTCGTCGCCGAATTATCAAAGTAAATCATGTTTTCTCACGCTTTCTAAAATCACTCCTTCTATTGTATCATGAAACGGAGCCTGCGACAAGAAAGGGCAATTCCTCTTTTTTTAAGATTTTTTTTAAAGAAATGCGGTATAATAAATTTTAATCAAAGGAGAAAATGTATGTCTAACTATCGTAGAACTTCAAAACCGAAAACAGAACATATCAAAAAAGGCTTTACTGTTTTTCAAAAAACCATTACTACTATCGGTAGTATCCTCGGCTTGATTACTGCGACTATCACGATTATGAATGCCTTGGATAATAATAAAAATACCAAAAAAGAACCTACGACAACACCGACGACAACCATTGTCAAAGAAATTCAAAAGGAATCCCCTCAGGAAAATACTAGTCCCAATAAGGAAAATAATACTAGTCAAGAAAAAACACAACAAGAGGAAACGCCAAAATCTAGCGTCAAGGAAGAGAAAAAAGAAGATCAGAAAACAGCAACTCAGGACTCTACTACACCTGCTACAAGTAAACCTGCCACTGAAAATGAAAAACAGCCCAATACTCCAACTTCAGAAAATAATACTCAATGAAAATCAAAGAACAAACTAGGAAGCTAGCCGTAAGCTGCTCAAAACACTGTTTTGAGGTTGTAGATAAGACTGANNCATATATACGGTAAGGCGAAGCTGACGTGGTTTGAAGAGATTTTCGAAGAGTATAAAAGTAATCAATAGCCAATAAAATAGCTCCCTCCAAACTTGGAAAGAAGCTATTTTTTTATTGTTCCAATACTTTTCTTGGTTTGGTACCTTCAGCTGGACCGATGACACCTGCCATCTCCAGTTCTTCCATGAGGCGGGTCGCACGGTTAAATCCAACTGATAAGCGACGCTGAATCATAGATGCGCTGGCTTTCTGGGTTTCGATTACCAAAGCCTTGGCTTCTTCAAAAAGCGGATCACCACCAGATTCACCATCTGAAAATTCACCGTCGTTTTCAGAAACCTCACCTGGATCAAAACTATCATCGTAGTCCGCATCTGCCTGAGCCTTGATGAAGTTCACAATGCGCTCAACATCGTCATCCGAGATAAAGGAGCCTTGGAGACGAACTGGATGATTTTCATCAATCGGTTTAAAGAGCATGTCTCCTCGACCAAGAAGTTTTTCTGCTCCATTTTCATCCAAGATCGTACGGGAGTCTGTCCCTGATGATACCGCAAAAGCCACTCGAGATGGGACATTGGCCTTGATCAGACCAGAGATGACATCAACGGATGGACGCTGGGTTGCAAGAATCATGTGGATACCTGCAGCCCGCGCCTTCTGTCCTAGACGGATGATAGCATCTTCCACTTCCTTGCTTGCTACCATCATGAGGTCAGCCAACTCATCCACAATCACAACAATAAGTGGTAGTGGAATCTGCTTGTACTCAGACTGAGCATTAAACTCTTCTACCTTGGCATTAAAGCCTGCAATATTACGAACTCCCACCTTGGCAAAGAGTTCATAGCGGTTTTCCATCTCATCCACAACCTTTTGCAGGGCCTTGCTGGCCTTGCGTGGATTGGTCACAACTGGAATCAAGAGGTGGGGAATGTCATTGTAAACAGACAACTCAACCATCTTGGGATCCACCATCATAAACTTGACCTGGTCGGGTCTTGCTTTCATCAGAATGCTAGCAATGATGCCATTAACAGCTACTGACTTCCCTGAACCTGTTGAACCTGCGACGAGCAAGTGGGGCATTTTGGAAAGGTCAAAAGCTCTTGCGGTGCCATTAACCGCCTTTCCTAGAGGAATTTCCAAGAGATTTTCTGCTTTCGTTTGAGATTGTTCCCATAGTTCGCGGAAGGATACAGTCGCAATCTCAGAGTTGGGTACTTCGATTCCAACTAAGGATTTCCCCGGGATAGGTGCTTCGATTCGGACATCCTTAGCAGCCAAGGCTAGAGCGAGGTCATCTGCTAGATTGGAAATGCGGTTGACCCGTACACCCACTGCTGGCTTAACTTCATATTTGGTCACTGATGGCCCAATTTCAGCCCGTTCAACTGTTACCTTGATACCAAAGCTAGCAAAGGTTTCTTCTAGAATTTTGATATTTTCCCGAACGATTTTCTTCTCTTTAGACTGGTCTTTGGGTTTATCTGGGGCAAAGAGTTGTAAGCTTGGAAGTTTGTATTCGAGGGCTTCCTTGGCTGAAAAATCGACCTGAACATCTTCATCGTCAGAGCCATCTTCCTGTTCAGGGAATTCAAGTTCAGCTTGAGGCAGGATGATTTCTGGTTCCACCCACTCTTCTTCTGGAACAGGAGGAACGTCAAGCACAACATCATCAGTCAGAATTTCACCCGTTTCCATATCAACAGGAGGTAAATCGAGTAAGGCTTTTTCAGCTTCTTCTTGTTCTAATCTAGCCTCTTTCTCAGCCTTTTGGCGAGCTTTTTCTTCTTGTTTGACAAAGCGTTCCTCTTTTCGACGCTCATGTCCTTCCCTCCATTTGGCAAATCCTCTACTGAAAAATTCAGCAATATCATAAACAGACCAAGGACTGATTAGGAGAGCGCCTGCTAAAATCAAGATAGAACCAATAAAGTAAGTGCCGATATTTGAAAAGAGAAAGGCGGTTGGCATATAGAGGCCAACTCCAATCAGGCCCCCTCCAGCAAAACTGGTCGTTCGAAAACCTGTCAAATCAGTCACAACCTGAGCCATAGTTCCTTTTAAAACCGACTTGTCCAAGCTATATTTCCAAACCAAGTAGGCCTCAAAAATCAGGAGCAAGCCTGCAAATATAATGAAAAAGCCAGATAGGAGGCCTTCCTGTTTTCGTATCCACTTGAAAAAGAAGAGATAGATCAAGAGGGCAAATATTGCCAGATAAGCTAGGCTCCCCACCAGCAAGCGAATTAAATTGTAAAGAGTGATACCTGCAGCCCCTAATTTGAAGGCTGCGAAAATCAATAAAAGCGCGATTCCCAACGAAATCAACATTCGTTGAATCGCTTCTTTTCTTTCGAGTTCTGCTTTAGACGGTCTCCGTCTTGTTTTACTTGTATTCTTGTTTGTCATTCTTCTATTATAGCATATTTCACAGGCATTTCGGAAAGAGAAAAAGACTGCACCAAACGATCCAATCTTTTCATTTTCTATCTAAGTTTTATGCTTGTGGTTTGCGTAGGTAACCATAGACTACACCACTTACGATTGCTCCTACCAAGACAGAAACGAGGTAAAGGAGGGCATTTGAAGTAAGGGCAATAACGAAGATTCCTCCGTGTGGCGCCATGAGTTTGATACCAGTAAGACCAACGAGACCTCCTGCTACTGCTGAACCAAGAATGAAACTTGGAATCGCACGAGCTGGGTCAGCTGCACCAAACGGAATCGCTCCCTCAGTGATAAATGACAAGCCCATGATGATATTCGTCAAACCAGAGTTGCGTTCTTCCTTGGTAAATTTATCTTTGAAAAGAAGCGTTGCGACAAAGATTGCAAGTGGTGGCACCATTCCTCCAGCCATAACTGCTGCCATGGCTACAGAACCACCTGAAGAAACAGTCGCTGCAAGCGTACCTGTACCAAAGACATAAGCCGCTTTGTTAACTGGTCCACCCATGTCAACAGCCATCATTCCACCAAGGACGATACCAAGAAGGACAGCTGAACCGCCTCCAAGACCGCCTAGGAAGTCATTCATAGCAGTGTTGATTGCCGCCATCGGGATATTCACAGCTAGCATGACAAATCCAGTCAAGATCGTTCCAAGAAGTGGCAAGAGAAGGATTGATTTAGCACCTTCAAGTGAACGAGGAACTTTAACGTATTTCTTGATAGCAAGAACCAATGCACCTGCGATAAATCCTCCCACAAGGGCACCTAGGAAACCAGATGATACACCTGCAAGAGTTGAAGTTGCTTCACCACCTGCGGCATAAGGGATCTTACCAAAGGCAAACCCTTCTTTGGCAATAGCACCAGCCACGAAACCAGCTACCAAACCTGGTTTTTCAGCAATAGAATAGGCAACATAACCTGCAAAGACTGGAAGCATCAAACCAAAGGCAGCTCCACCAATTTTCATGAACATAGAAGCTAGTTCATGGTAGGAACCAAGATTACCAAGGTTTTCATTTGGAACGCCCAAAGCACCGTCAATCAAGAAGGCAAGGGCAATCATGATACCACCACCAATAACGAATGGCAACATTTGAGATACACCACTCATCAAGTGTTTGTAGAAGGCACCACCAAGGCTTTGTTTTTCGTTAGAGGCTGTTGCGGCTTTGGCACCATTAGCGGCACGGTAGATTTCAGCATCCCCAGAAAGAGCCAAGTTAATCAGCTCTTCTGTTTTACGGATACCGTCAGCAACTGGACGATTGATCAATGGTTTGCCATCGAAACGATCCATTTCAACTGCCTTGTCTGCTGCGATGATAACAGCTTTAGCCTTACGGATGTCCTCTGATGTTAGTTGGTTCCCAACACCGCTGGCACCGTTGGTTTCGACCTTGATACCAACCCCCATTTCAGCAGCCACTTTTTGAAGGGCTTCTTGGGCCATGTAAGTGTGGGCAATACCTGTCGTACAAGCTGTAACAGCCACGATAAAGTCACCAGAGTTATTGGCAGGTACTTGAACAGGTTCCTCAGTTTTTTCTGAAGCTTTGTCAAAAAGTTCGATGACTTGATCAGCTGATGTTGCTTGACGAAGTTTGTCAGCAAAACCGTCTTTCATCAAGTATTGAGACAATTCTGCCAAGGCTGCCAAGTGAGTGTCATTGGCACCTTCTGGAGCCGCAATCATGAAGAAGAGGTCTGTTGGTTGTCCGTCCAAGCTCTCATAATCAACACCCTTATTTGACTTAGCAAATAGAACTGTCGCTTCTTTGACAGCAGCGTTTTTGCTGTGAGGCATTGCGATACCGTCACCCAAACCAGTAGAAGTCAAGGCTTCACGCGCCAAAATGCCTTCTTTAAAAGTTTCAAAATCTGTTACATAACCGTGGTCTGTCAAATTTTTAATCATCTCGTCGATGACAGCTGTTTTTTCAGTTGCCTGCAAATCCAGCAACATGACATCTTTTCTCAATAAGTCTTGAATTTTCATCGTTTTTCTACCTCAACTTTTTCATATGTTTCTTTAATAAATTCTGCTGTTGCCAAATCATCTGAGAAGGTGGTTGCCGTTCCGCAAGCCACTCCCCATTTGAAGGCTTCTACTGCGTCTTTGGATTTGACAAATTCACCTGTGAATCCGGCAACCATTGAATCACCAGCTCCAACTGAATTTTTAACTGTTCCCTTGATAGGTTTGGCAAAGTAAGCTCCCCCAGATGTTACCAGAAGGGCACCATCACCAGCCATAGAGATAATGACGTTTTGAGCACCTTTAGCCAGTAACTCACGAGCATATTTCTCAATTTGGTCCAAACTTTCGAGTTTAACCCCAAAAATCGCTCCAAGTTCATGATTGTTTGGTTTAACCAAAAGTGGCTGATAGTCCAAACTATCAATCAAGGTCTGTCCTTCAAAATCGCAAACCACCTGCGCACCAGTCTGACGGGTCAAGGAAATCAAATCCTTATAGATAACATTGCCTAGATTTTTAGCACTTGAACCAGCAAAGACAACTGTATCATCTGCAGTCAAGCTAGATAAAATAGCTTTCAATTCTTCTAGCTGAGCTGGTTCAACAGTTGGACCCCTTCCGTTGATTTCTGTTTCCTGGTCTGCTTTTATCTTAACATTGATACGAGTATCTTCTGCCACTTGGACAAAACGTGTCTCAATTTTTTCCTCTGCCAAAGTATCTGTGATAAATTTACCAGTAAAGCCACCGATAAATCCAGTCGCAGTATTGGGAATATCCAAGCGTTTCAAGACACGGCTAACATTGATTCCTTTCCCACCAGCAAACTTATCATCACTGTCCATACGATTGACACTACCGACTTGAACTTGGTCCAAACGCACAATATAGTCAATAGATGGATTGAGTGTGACTGTATAAATCATACTTCTATTACCTCCGTTTTTTCCTTAATAGCCTGCAAAAGCTCATGCCCTTGACTTGTGATAACGATAGCTCGTTTGAGCGGTGCTACCTTGGCAAAGCAAGTTTGTCCAATTTTTGACGAATCCACCAAGACGTAGGTCTGCTTGGCATTCTCCAAAATAGCTCTTTTCACAGCTCCCTCCTCCATATCAGGAGTCGTATAATAGCCATCGTCAACACCATTCATTCCGATAAAGGCACGGTCAAAGTGCAATTGGTTAATCTGGTTAAGAGCAACGCCCCCGATACTAGCATCTGTCGCCGTCTTGACGTTTCCTCCAACCATGACAATTGGAATCTGCTTTTCAACCAACTGAGCGGCATGGTGAATGGAGTTGGTCACAACTGTAACATTCTTATTGACCAATTCATGAATCAAAAAAGCAGTTGTTGTTCCAGCATCGATAAAGATGACATCTTTTTCTTTAATGAGAGAGGCTGCTTTCTGAGCCAGCAACTTCTTTTCTTGAAGGTTTTTGACAGATTTTTCTTGAATGGTTTCTTCTTCCTGTAAGGAGTGGGGGAGTTCTGCTCCACCATGCACACGACGAAGCTTGTTTTCCGCTTCCAACTCATCCAAGTCTCTTCGAACCGTTGATTCTGACGTTTCTAGCAAACTAACTAATTTTTCAAGAGCAACTACATGATGTTGATTTAACTCCTCTAAAATCAGTTGCTTACGCTCTGTTTTTAACACTGAATCACCTCCTGTTATCGTTTACACCATTCATTCTATCATACTTTTTTTCAAAGTCAAGCACTTTTTATCATTTTCCTTCAAATTCTGTCATTTTTCTTATTTACAGAATTTTTATTGCAAGATAAGGACCTTTATGGTAGACTATTTAAGTAAGTATTGGAAGATTACTCAAGAGGCTTAAGAGGCCGTGTTGGAAACGCGGTAGGCGTGTAATAGCGTGCGTGGGTTCGAATCCCATGTCTTCCGTGGAAAAACAGATCTAATACATGATACCCTAAAACTTTGTATTTCTATCTTAGTTTTTGGGTATTTTGTAATTTCTTTACAATCTCCACATCGTTTCAATATACAAGTTCTAGAGAGAGTATGAATTCTTTCCACTCCCTTCTTATCTCATACTATTTTACAAACAGTAAAAGACAAAATCTCAAATACTTCAAGTTTAATTAATCCAGTTTCTTAAACTCTTACTTTTTAACTAAACCATAAAAGATTTTCTTTTCGTTCTTTTTTTGATATACTTTACTTATAAAAACAGATAAATTAAATATCAAAACTTATTATGAAATTCTATAGAGTGTAAAATGAAGGGAAGAACAAAATGTCAAAAGTTGTTAAAGTTACAGGAGCAGAGGTTGTAATCTCACATAATGAAGAGTACTTAAAAATAAATCCATCTGAATTAAATTTTGTTCCAAAATTAGGTGACGAAGTTGAAATTCATAAAGTAGATGGTGAGATTATTATCATGAAAGTTGAAGATAAAAAAGACGACAAAATTAATATTAACATTGTCAATGAAAACAACGCTGTGCAAAATCAGTCACAAGTTGTTCACACTCAAGAAATCGCTACGGGTGTACATTATGTTAATAAGTGGGTTTATGTTATTCTTGCTTTATTCTTAGGCGGATTGGGTATACATCATTTTTACGCAGGATATAACGGAAAAGGTTTCCTTTTTCTGATTTTATCTTTAACAGGAATACCTGCTATTATTGCACTTTTCCAAGGCATCATAGCTCTCTTTAAGAAACCAGATGCATACGGAAGGATCGCTGTCTGATCTACATTTCAGATTTCCACTCTCTAGAATGTAGATAAAGTAGAAAGGAAAGATATGAAAGAGTTACTTCTGACAGATAGTGAAGCTAAAGCTCTCATAAAAATAATTAAAGCAATTGCTAATAAACACAATCGAACTCTTACGAATCGCAGTTCAGGTACTATTGACCTTGTTGGCAAGCATGATACTAGATTTATTTTGAACTACTTCTACAGCACTACAAGCAAAGTTTTTCATCTAAGGGAAACTCAACACAACTATACTCTCTTACGAATCAATCTAAATAATAAATTCCATAAGAACGCAAACGGCGAGAAAGTTTGGGGCAATCGAGTTAACATCTTCTCTGAAGAAGAGTATTATCAAAAAGGGGATGAAACAACTCATTACAAAGCCTATCCACTACCTTATGAAGATATTCTTAACACTGATGACTTCCTGAATATGCTTGATAATTTGCTTGACTATACCAATGTGAACAATCCTGAAAATATAGCAATTAATATACAAGAGGATTTGTTATAATCACCCTATAAAGAAAGGAGAATATCATGAATGCTACTGATATCAAAAATACCTATCTAAATTACATAAAAGAAAACGCTGTTTTTAACGATGTGACTGATACTCATACTGAAGTGATTACTCCTTTTATAGACCCATTAGGTGAAGCTATTGGTTTCTCAATAAAAAGCAATGGAAAACATTTGACAGTTACAGATGATGGTTATACTATCTGGAATTTATCCATTAATAATATTGATGTTACAAAAAAAGGGCGACGTCAAGACATCTTTAACTCACTTCTCCACTTTAATGGATTTGATTTACACGATGGAGCAATCGAACGGACGACTGGTAAAGAACATCTAGGACAAGTCATACATGATATGACACAATTGCTGATGAATGTTTATGACTTTATTCAGCTAACACCTAACAATATTAAATCTCAATTTTTAGACGATGTTAAATCTTACTTCATGAAAAATGAGCATTACACAGTCTTTCCAGCTTTCTCAATTGCAGGTAAATCTCGTTTAGAACACCGCTTTAATTTTGTGTTTATGAGTAAAGGTATTTCAAAAATAGCCAGAGTTCACAATAACATAACCAAACAACAAGTTGATACTATCTTAGCTAGTTGGTTAGATACATCTGAATACCGTAGAAAAGAATATGGAGATACAGAACAGTTGTATATCATTGTAAGCGATGAAGGGTATAATAATATCAAAGATGACCATCAAATCGCTCTACAAGAGTATGGTATTAACATTTTGAACTTCTCAGATAAAGAACAATTAGAGGTCCAATTAGGGAAGTAACTACAAAAAATCCTATATTTACTAAAGCATGCAGAGGAATACTCGAATCGGAGAACGCTTTACGAAGTACATAGATTTCTAGGATGCAACAAATGTTGTATCCTTTTTTTGTATCCCTTTTTTAAAAATAGGGTCTGTTTTAGGCTCTGTTTGTGACTCCTTTTTTAGCAAAAGAATGCAAAGGAATACCAAAGACAAAAACAAAAAACGTTGATTTAACAACGTTTTACCAAGGAATGCAAAGGAATAATGGAGCCGGTGGGAGTCGAACCCACGTCCAAACACCTGCCAACATATTTGTCTACAACCATAGGTTATGTATTAGTTTAACAGCCCCTCGACACATAACTCAAGCCTAGAAACTGCGAGTCTATCAATCTCTTATCAAGCCGCTAGACAAGACTCAATCGTATCTCGCTAATAATAAGACCTGTCATTGAACACGAGCAATCCAAATCGGGTCACGCCTGCTGGTTTTTAGGCAGCTAGAGCGTAAGAAGTGTTATTTTTTGCAGTTATATTTAACTGAGCGTTTACGTCGCCACACGAGTCGCAAAATATGCCTCATAATGCCTGTCGAATCCGTAACGACCCCAAAAGACAATAAAACCATTATACCTTATCTAACACGAAAATGCAAAAAAGAAATCACATACCTAAAAAAGATACTATTCGAGAAATTTAGCAAACTGGGAGACTAACTACAACTTTCTCAGTGCATAACTTTACGATTGTGAATAGAGCTTACGAAATCCAATTAACACCTACCTAAGATAAAGCTATCTGTTTTGAAGAAATTCACGAAGAGAATTATTCTAAAATACTTTCAGATGAGAATTTTCCTACTCTCTTTGTTTCAATTCATTTGAGTTTAAAAACAATAAAATCAATCCTTATATTATTCGGACTACTTTTCACTTATTGCACCAAAATATAGTAAAATGAAATAAGAATAGGACGAATAGATCAGGACAGTCAAACCGATTTCTAACAATGTTTTAGAATTAGAGGTGTACTATTCTAGTTTCAATCTACTATAAATAGGTTTCATTCGAACTTTAATAGACTATGAAAACCAGTGGAACTTATCCTGACACGGAATTCCACTGGTTTTTTCGATTTTTACCAGATTAACTTCTACTATTCTTAGCTGTGAAAATTAGTTTAGGACTTTAACTTATTTTCAATCTTCTAATCTAAAGGCCACTTCCAGTAAAGAAAAATCAGGGGTCTCCTGACTTTTACTTAGCTAATTCTCTTTCTCGTTCTTTCATTATTTTATGATTTTCATACAAACGGGATAAGAACTTAGAAATTTCTTTTAAGATAGAATAGGTTGGCACTGCGACAATCATTCCAACTACACCATAGATATTGCTTGACAACAAAAGTAAAACTAAAATCGTGATTGGATGAACCTTCATAACACTTCCTACGATTCGAGGATATAAGATATTGCCATCTACCTGCTGAACAACAAGCATATAAATCACTGCAATCAGCATTCTATGGGGATCAGTGAATATATTTGCAATAATCATAGGAATCAAACCAATACTTGGCCCCACATAAGGAATTAAATTGGCTACACCAGAAAAAATAGCAAAAACTAAAGCATATTTTAAACCAATAATACTATAGCCAATATAAGCTAAACAACCTATAATGATTGCGTCAATCGAAACTCCACTAATATAGCGAGCAATCGTCGCATTTAAATTCTTTAATAAGCCTGCAATATGCAAGCGATCCCTCTTTAGAACCGTTCTTTCAAGCATGGGCAAGAATTTATGTCCATCTAATAAGAAATAAACCAAAAAAACTGGAGTCATAATCAAAATCAAAACAGTACTGATAAGAGCTGACAAGACGCTCCCCACACTATTTGATACGCTATTTAGGATCTTTTGAAGAATATCAACATAGGATAAGTTTAACTGCTGAATTGTAGCTTCTACATCCAAATTCTGGAGCGCAGGATAATTAGATAAGTCTATGATTAAGTCTTGTACTCGACTATAAATAGTTTGACTAGATATAATCAAGCTAGATAACTGATTAATCAAAATAGGTAAGAGATAGACAACACCTATGACCATTCCCCAGACCAAAGCACACAAGGTAATTAAAATACCAAGTAAACGATTGAGTTTACAGACTTTATTTAAGAAAGTAACAATAGGGTTTGTCAAATAATAAAGAAAGCCCCCTAATAAAAATGGAATCATAATTGTATTAAGCACGCTAACAAAAGGGTTAATCAAAGACCCCATCTGTCTCCATAGGTAAAAGATGATGGTTAAGAGTAAAATTTCTGTGGTCCAAAAAAATAATTTATTTCTACGAAACATGAGTTACCTCCCTCACTCTATTTTACCATATTTTCAAAAAGCTTAACGGATGAATTATTAAAGCAAGAATATTTTTTTTCTTTATGATAGAATAAGACTACTATGAAAAAAATATTGTTAACTTTATTAACTGTCTCCCTTTTAGGAGGTGCTTCTACTGTTGCTGCTCAAGATTTTACCATTGCTGCAAAACATGCCATTGCTGTTGAGGCAAATACTGGTAAAATTCTCTATGAGAAGGATGCAACGCAACCTGTCGAAATTGCTTCCATAACAAAATTGATTACTGTTTATCTGGTCTATGAAGCTTTGGAAAAGGGAAGTATTACCCTCTCCACTCCTGTAGATATTTCTGATTATCCTTATCAATTGACGACAAATTCTGAAGCCAGTAATGTTCCTATGGAGGCCCGTAATTATACTGTCGAAGAGTTGCTTGAAGCAACTCTGGTATCTAGTGCCAACAGCGCCGCTATTGCCCTAGCTGAGAAAATTGCTGGCTCAGAAAAAAACTTCGTTGATATGATGCGAGCAAAACTCTTGGAATGGGGAATCAAAGATGCTACTGTTGTCAATACAACTGGTCTGAACAACGAGACTCTAGGAGATAATATTTACCCGGGCTCAAAAAAAGATGATGAAAACAAGCTCAGTGCTTATGATGTTGCTATTGTTGCTCGTAACCTCATCAAAAAATACCCACAAGTCTTGGAAATCACCAAAAAACCTTCTTCTACTTTTGCTGGAATGACAATCACTTCGACCAACTACATGTTAGAAGGTATGCCTGCTTACCGTGGTGGTTTTGATGGACTGAAAACAGGAACAACAGATAAGGCTGGAGAGTCTTTTGTTGGTACTACTGTCGAAAAAGGCATGAGGGTTATCACTGTTATTTTGAATGCAGATCATCAAGACAATAATCCTTACTCTCGTTTTACAGCTACATCTTCCCTAATGGATTATATTTCTTCTACATTTACACTTCGCAAAATCGTTCAGCAAGGCGATGCCTATCAAGATAGCAAAGCCCCTGTACAAGATGGAAAAGAAGATACGGTCACTGCAGTGGCTCCAGAGGATATCTATCTAATTGAACGTATCGGGAATCAATCTTCTCAATCTATTCAATTCACACCTGATTCCAAAGCAATCCCAGCACCACTTGAAGCTGGAACAGTGGTTGGCCATTTGACTTACGAAGACAAGGACTTGATTGGTCAAGGTTACATCACCACAGAGCGCCCTAGTTTCGAAATGGTTGCAGACAAGAAAATGGAAAAAGCCTTCTTCTTAAAAGTTTGGTGGAATCAGTTTGTCCGCTTTGTTAACGAGAAATTATAAAAAAATCGCGATTTAAACCGCGATTTTTTTTTATTACAAATTCATCTTCAAAGTTCTTGATTTTGAGTAGATCTAATGCTCAATGAAAATCAAAGAGTAAACTAGGAAGCTAGCCGTAGGTTGCTCAAAGCACCGCTTTGAGGTTGTAGATAAAGCTGACGTGGTTTACACTTTGATTTTCGAATAGTATCAAAGTCCTTGATTTTGAGTATATCTAAAATCAAATTTTACCCAACTGACCCTTCCATCTCATAGCTAATCAAACGGTTCAGCTCAACAGCATACTCCATTGGAAGCTCTTTTGTGAAGGGCTCCACAAATCCCATAACAATCATTTCTGTCGCTTCTGATTCTGACAATCCACGACTCATGAGGTAATACAATTGTTCTTCTGAAATCTTAGAAACCTTAGCTTCGTGTTCCAAAGCAACTTGCGAGTTGTGGATTTCATTAAATGGAATAGTATCTGATGCCGACAAGTCATCCATGATAATGGTATCACATTCAATGTGAGAAACAGATTTCTTAGAGTTCTTGTTAAAGGTTACTTGACCACGGTAGTCAACCTTTCCTCCGCCTTTAGCGATGGATTTAGACACGATAGACGAACTGGTATGTGGAGCATTGTGAATCATCTTGGCACCAGTGTCCTGGTGTTGCCCTGCATTAGCAAAGGCAATAGAAAGCATAGTACCACGCGCCCCTTCTCCATCTAGGCAAACAGATGGGTATTTCATGGTTGTTTTGGCACCCAAGTTTCCATCAATCCACTCAACAGTCGCATCTTTCAAGGCTTTGGCACGTTTCGTTACCAAGTTATAGACGTTGTCAGACCAGTTTTGAATGGTTGTATAACGCATATAAGCTCCTTTTAAGGAAAAGATTTCTACGATGGCCGCATGCAAGCTGTTACTTGAATAAGTTGGTGCTGTACAGCCCTCTACGTAGTGGACACTTGCTCCTTCATCAACGATAATCAAAGTACGTTCAAACTGACCAGTATTTTCGTTATTGATACGGAAGTAGGTTTGAAGTGGAATATCTACCTTGACCCCTTTTGGTACGTAGATAAAGGTTCCACCTGACCATACTGCTGAGTTAAGGGCAGCCAACTTGTTATCTGTCGGCGGTACCAACTTAGCGAAGTATTGTTTAAACAAGTCTGGGTATTCTTTGAGAGCAGAATCCGTATCTGTAAAGATGATACCTAACTTCTCAAACTCTTCCTTCATGTTGTGGTAAACTACTTCTGACTCGTACTGGGCAGAGGCACCAGCTAAATAAGCACGCTCAGCTTCCGGAATTCCGATACGTTCAAAGGTTTCTTTAATTTTTTCAGGAACCTCATCCCATGAACGAGCTGGCTTATCAGATGGTTTTTGATAATAAATCAAGTCATCAAAGTCAATCTCTGACAAGTCTGCTCCCCAAGTTTGCATGGGCATTTTTTTGAAGGTTTCATAAGACTTCAAACGAAATTCTAACATCCACTCAGGTTCTCCCTTAGCAGCTGATAGTTCACGAATGACATCTTCATTCAATCCTTTTCCTGTCGATAGGACAGGCTCTACATCATCATGGAAACCAAATTTATATTCACCAAGGTCAATTGGTTTTGGTTCTACTCTTTCTTCAGCCATAATATCCTTTCTTTCATTCTTCATTTCTACTGATTCATAAGACAAAAGAAGCTTGCCTTACTGATTTTCTTGATTTTCAATTGTTTTCTTCAGGGCGTTCCAAGCTAGGGTTGCACACTTGATTCGTTGAGGAAATTTGGCAACACCTGACAAGAAGGCTGCATCTCCAAGACTATCTTGTCTGTCATCTTTTTGCCCTTGAACCATTTCAGAAAAAATGGTCGCAAGTTCTAAGATTTCTTGCTTGGTTTTTCCTAAAACTGCATCTGTCATCATGCTAGCAGATGCAGTTGAGATGGTACAACCTGAATTTAGAAAAGCGATATCCTCCAAACGATCATCTGCATCAAACTTGACAGAGAGGTTGATGACATCGCCACAGGTTGGATTGTTGAGACTGATTTGTTCAGCATCTTCCAGCTTCCCTTGGTGATGTGGATTTTTCGAATGGTCCGCTACCACTGCCATATAAAGGCTATCTAGTTTAGAAAGTGCCATTGAAAAACTCCTTTGTCTTTTGTAAGGCATCGACTAGCTTGTCGCAATCTGCCTTGGTATTGTAGATATAAAAGCTAGCGCGAGCTGTTGCTGGGACATCCAAATACTGGAGCAAGGGTTGCGCACAGTGGTGACCCGCACGAACTGCTACTCCTTCATAATCCAAAGCAGTCGCAAGGTCGTGAGGATGAAGGTCGCCTAGGTTAAAAGCAATGACACCTGAACGTTGAGCCAAGTCCTGTGAACCATAAATGGTCAGTCCTTCAATCGCCTGCAGTTTTGGATAGACGTATGCGATCAATTCCTGTTCATGGGCTTCAATGGCATCCATACCAATCGTTTCCAGATAATCCACTGCAGCAGCAAGTCCGATTGCACCAGCCATGTTAGGAGTTCCAGCCTCAAATTTCCAAGGTAATTCCTTCCAACTAGCAGATTGCTCATAGACGAAATCAATCATCTCACCACCAAATTCTACTGGTGACATTTGCTCCAGATACTTTTCTTTGCCATAAAGAACACCGATACCAGTCGGACCAGCCATCTTGTGACCTGAAAAGGCAAAGAAGTCCACATCCAAGTCCTGGACATCAATCTTCATATGAGGTGTAGATTGAGCACCATCCACTACCATGATTGCCCCAACTTGGTGGGCTAATTGAGTGATTTCCTTGATCGGATTGACCACACCAAGAACATTGGAGGCATGAGCTAGGGAAACAAATTTAACCTTATCAGTCAATTTAGCTCGCAAATCCTCCATATCCAAGGCACCATCTTTAAGACAGACATAGACAAGCTCTGCTCCAGTCTTTCGACAAGCTTCCTGCCATGGAATGATATTAGAATGGTGTTCCATTACTGAAATCAAGACCTGGTCTCCCTCAGTCAAGACTTCCTCAGCATAACGCGCTACCCAGTTCAGACTGGTTGTCGTTCCTCTGGTAAAGAGAACTTCCTTTGTAGAGTCTGCATTGATAAACTTACGAATGGTTTCACGAGCCGCCTCATAAGAAGCTGTCGCCCTTTCTGCCAAGGTATGAACACCACGGTGAACATTGGCATTGTCGTTCTCATAATAGCGGTTAATTGTTTCCAGAACTGCTAGTGGTTTTTGTGTCGTCGCAGCATTGTCCAGATAGACCAACGGTTCATCGTTGACAATCTGGTCTAAAATTGGAAAATCCTTGCGAATCGCTTCTACATCTAACATAGGCTTCCCCTTAGCGTTTTGACAATTTTTCTTCGATAGTCGCAATCATTTCATCACGAACTTCCTTGACTGGAATCTCAACGATAACGGATCCAAGGAAACCACGAACAACCAAGCGTTCTGCAGTTGCCTTATCCAAGCCACGGCTCATGAGATAGTACATGTCTTCTGGATCTACTTGCCCGATAGAAGCCGCGTGACCAGCAGTGACGTCATTTTCATCAATCAAAAGAATTGGATTGGCATCTGAACGCGCTTGGTCTGAAAGCATGAGAACACGGCTCTCTTGTTGCGCATCTGCTCCCTTGGCACCCTTGATAATGTGGCCAATACCATTGAAAGTTAAAGTTGCTTTTTCAAGAATAACCCCATGTTGCAGGATATTTCCGATTGAGTTGCAACCATAGTTTGTTACACGAGTATCAATCCCTTGCACCTGACGGCCACTTGAAAGAGCTACAACTTTCAGGTCAGCATGGCTACCGTTACCAATCAAGTCACTATCAAAGTCAGCAACGACGTTTCCTTCGTTCATGACACCGATTGCCCAATCAATGCTTGCATCGTTGCCTAGTTTACCACGACGGCTAATGTAAGCAGTGACGTTTTCACCTAGACGGTCAATGGCGGCAAACTTCACTTGAGCACCAGAACGTGCAATTACTTCTACTGTGATATTAGCAGTTGCTTTGGCACTTCCTTCACCGCGTGACTCTAAACGCTCCAGATAACTAATCCTAGAATTTTTACCAGCGATAATAAGGATATGCTTGTTAAATGGCACATCGCTATCGCTGTCTTGGTAGAAAATCCCTTCGATTGGTTCAGCAATCTCAACATTATCAGGAATGTAGAGAACAGCTCCACTGTTAAAGTAAGCTGTGTGGTAGGCCGCCAACTTATCATCGTCATACTTAACAGATGACATGAAGAATTCTTCGATCAGCTCTGGAATTTCTTCTAAAGCTGAATGGAAGTCTGTAAAGACAACACCCTGTTCAGCCAACTCAACTGGAATTTGCTCAAAAACAGTTTGAGTTCCTACTTGCACCAACTTTAAGTGGTTATCTAGTGCAGTGAAATCTGGAACATTTGCTGATGGCTCACTTTCTGTAATCGTTCCATCCCCCAGATTCCAACGGTGGAATTTGACACGCTCAATAACTGGTAATTCCAAAGTCTCAATCTTGTCAAAAGCTTTTTGACGGAGATC
The DNA here is from genome assembly GCF_013276805.1 of Streptococcus sp. 1449. Classification (NCBI taxonomy): domain Bacteria; kingdom Bacillati; phylum Bacillota; class Bacilli; order Lactobacillales; family Streptococcaceae; genus Streptococcus; species Streptococcus sp. 1449. The sequence goes on along the minus strand of NZ_VMLS01000004.1, from coordinate 49,226 downwards.
AGCCAACCAGCTTGGTTCAGCGTGCATTTCTGAAAAAAGTTTAATATTTTCTTTAGTCATTTACTTCTCCTAAAAGACACGAGGAAATTACAATTCTTCCTTGTAGTCGTAGCCAAGTTCTTCAGCTAGTTTTGCGTATCCTTCACGTTCCAAACGCGCAGCCAATTCTGGACCACCAGAAAGGACAACACGACCTTCCATCATGACGTGTACCACATCAGGTGTGATGTAGTTCAAAAGACGTTGGTAGTGAGTGATAATCATAGCACCAAAGCCTTCACCACGCATAGCATTGACACCTTTAGAAACAACTTTAAGGGCATCAATATCAAGACCAGAGTCAATCTCATCCAAAAGGGCAAAAGTTGGTTCCAACATCAAAAGTTGAAGAATCTCATTACGTTTTTTCTCACCACCAGAGAAACCTTCGTTGAGGTAACGCTCAGCCATTTCTTCTTTCATGTTGAGCAATTCCATTTTTTCATCTAGCTTAGTGATGAACTCGCGAACTGAAATTTTTTCATCATCTTCTTTACCAGCATTCATAGCTGCACGAAGAAACTCAGCATTGGTAATTCCAGGAATTTCTGATGGGTATTGCATAGCAAGGAAAAGTCCCATACGCGCACGCTCGTCCACTTCCAACTCAAGAATGTTTACGCCATCAAACAAGACTTCACCTTTGGTAACTTCATAGTTTGGATTTCCCATGATAGCAGCAGAAAGAGTCGATTTACCAGTACCATTTGGTCCCATGATAGCGGCGATTTCTCCTGTTTTCAGGGTCAGGTTAACCCCTTTTAAAATTTCTTTTCCTTCAATCTCAACGTGAAGATCTTTGATCTCTAATACTGACATGATAGTTCCTTTCTTTTTCAAGACCTTTACAGTGCTTACTAGAAACATACTAGTTGTCTCTAGAAAATACGGTAATACTCAATGAAAATCAAAGAGCAAACTAGGAAGCTAGCCGCAGGTTGCTCAAAGTACCGCTTTGAGGTTGCAGATAAAGCTGACGTGGTTTGAAGAGATTTTCGAAGAGTATAAAAGGTCAATAAATATACTTTTATAGTATAACAAAAAAAAGCCTAAAAGGCTTTGATTTTGTCTGGAAGCTGAAGGCTAGTCTTTCCTATTAAAATGCTGATCGATGACATCAACGATTTTGCCCATCACATAACTGACACGAAAATTTCTGAAGAGTAAAATTGCCCAAAAGGCTGCCATAATATAGCGGCCAGTCATCCAGGCTTCATTGAAAAAATAGGTCTCAGCAGCTGTAAACAGCGCCATAATAATAAATTGTTGTTTATTCATAAATTTATTGTATCATGAAATCTTTCTTTAGTCTTCCTCTACCTTCACTTTATCAGCCAAAAATTCAAATCCTTCTGGAATCAGACTTTCTTCTGCTTCTTTTTCAGTTTGAGAAGATTTGGCTTTGGCTGAAAAGGCTGCGCGAACTTCTTTCCATTCCTCCATGGAAATAGCTAAAATCTCAGGTGAAAAACCTGCCGCCTGACTGAGGATGTTACCAAACATGGTATTGAGATTGTCCCGTTTCATGGTTTGACCAGCATTGAAGTTAGACTCAAAAGCAAGAATAGCATGGTGTTCATTGGCCGCAACCGGTTGAGAACCAACTAGCAGAGCCTTATCAGGGCCTCCTAGACTTTCAATTACCTCTCCCCAGGCATTCTGCAAACGAATCAGATTTTGACGTGCTAAATCAGGATTTTCGACGGCCTCTTGTAAGATAGATTGCACTTTATTGCGATCAACACGATAGACTGTTTTGCCCGTAGCTGGTCGACTAGGAGCCGGTGCAACTTGTTTAGGAACCGCACCTACATTAGAAAGCTCTTGTTTGAGACGTGCAATTTCCTGTCTCAGTGCAGAAATTTTACTTTCAACTGCACCAGAAAGAGCTGGTTCGGGCTTGATTTCCGCCAAACGGATGGTCATCATTTCAGCATAAATCTTGGGCTGCAAACTAGACTTAATATCTGCTAAACTCACTGTCGCTAAGCGAATCATTTCAAACAGATTTTCTTGAGGAAGTGCCAAATTTTCTACAAAGACTGGACTATGATGAGTATTTTCTCCCCCTGTTTGAACAATTAACAAGTCTCTTAAATAGTGCAAAAGGTCGGTCACAAAACGAGTCATGCTCTTACCATTGTCAAAGAGAAGATTTAAGCAAGCTAATGCTTTGGGAACATCCTGCTGGGACAAGGCAGCCACATAATCATCTAAGGCTGATAGGCTAATAGTGCCAGTAATTTCTTCAGAGATGGCAGTCGTCAGCTCATTTCCCTGTGTCAAACTCAGGGCTTGATCCAAAATAGACAAGGCGTCTCGCATTCCACCTTCAGCCCGTCTGGCAATGATTTCCACAGCCTCTGGCTCAGAACTGATATTTTCTTTTTCTAAGATATAGCGGATATGTTCCTTAATATCCTGTGTTTTAATCGATTTAAATTCAAAACGTTGGACACGGGATAGAATAGTCGCAGGAATCTTGTGCAATTCAGTAGTAGCCAAAATAAAGACCACATTCTGTGTTGGCTCTTCCAACGTCTTTAGAAGGGCATTAAAAGCCCCTGTAGACAGCATGTGAACCTCATCTATGATGTAAACCTTATAACGAGCAAGGCTAGGCGCATAGGTAGATTTATCACGAATTTCGCGAATTTCATCCACCCCATTATTAGAGGCTGCATCCATTTCAATGACATCTTCTAAACTACCGTCCGTCACTGCCTGACAAATATAGCAGTTATTACAAGGTTCACCACCCACTTGATTGGGACAGTTCATAGCTTTGGCAAAAATCTTAGCTACACTGGTTTTTCCCGTTCCACGTGGACCAGAAAAAAGATAGGCATGACTTATTTTCTCTTGTTCTACTGCTTGTTTAAGAGTCTTAGCCACAACTTCTTGACCAACCAACTGGGAGAAGTTTTGACTTCTATATTTTCGATAAAGTGCTTGATACATTAAGATTTTTCCCCAAACATTGTAAAGTCCCATGCTGTCTTTTCAAGCAAAATAGCGACAAATTGTTCCAAATAATCTCGATCCATTGCATCGTAATCCTCAATCTCTGAAGAATCCAGATCCAGAACTCCAAGTAGTTGGCCATTCTTTATCATCGGCACCACAATTTCACTTTTAGCTAGACTATCACAAGAAATATAGTTGGGATAGGTCCTTACATCACCAACCAGGACTGTTTCCTGCAACTCAGCAGCTTCACCACATACGCCCTTGCCTAGTGCAATACGGATACAGGAAACACCTCCTTGGAAGGGACCTAAAACCAATTCCTTTCCATCGAACAAATAAAAACCTGCAAATACGGTATTAGGAAAACGTGATTTTATGAGAGCACTGGCGTTGGAAAGATTAGCCAAAACATTGGTTTCGCCTTCCAATAGGAAGGACAATTCTTCATTTAACATTTGATAACGTGATTGTTTTTCTGATTTTAACATAGAACTATTATATCAAAAAAGGAGCAGAGACAAAAGAAAAAATCCCTTGTTTAGTAAACAAAGGATTTTGTGAATTTTCAATTTGATTAAAGTTCGATATCACCAAACAAATCAGCCATTGAAAATCCTGTTTGTGTTTCTGGAAGTTCGAAATCACGCTTCTCTTGACGTCTTGGACGACGTGGACGAGCAGCACGTTTTTCTTCTTTTTGTCCTTCTTCTTGAGCTGGACGTTCTTCAAGAGCTTTAATAGAAAGTGATACACGCTCTGCATCTGCGTTAACTTCAAGAACTTTAACTTGAACTTCTTGACCAACTTTAAGAGCTTCTTTTGGATTTTCAATACGTTTGTGTGAAATTTGTGATACGTGAACAAGTCCATCGATACCTGGCAATACTTCAACAAATGCACCGAAGTCAGTCAAACGTTTAACTGTTCCTTCTACTACATCACCTTTAGCCAATTTTTGCTCAACACCATCCCATGGTCCTGGTACTGTTGCTTTAAGTGAAAGTGATACACGTCCTTCTTCTTCGTTAAGATCAAGGATTTTCACTTCAATTTCTTCACCAACAGTTACAACTGATTTTGGTGAAACGTTACGTTCATGTGACAATTCAGTCAAGTGAACCAATCCGTCAACACCACCAAGGTCGATGAAAGCACCGAAACTTGTGATACGAGCAACTTTACCAGTTACAACATCACCAACAGCAAATTTACCAAATACTTCAGCGCGAGCTGCTGCTGTAGCTGCTTCAACAACTTCACGACGTGAAAGGATGAAGCGGTTTTCTTTAGCATCAACTTCTTTGATTTTAGCGTCAAATTCTTGACCTACAAAACGCTCAGTGTTACGTACGAAACGAGTATCCAACATTGAAGCTGGGATAAATCCACGAACACCTTCAAATTCTACTGAAAGTCCACCTTTAACGGCACGAGTTCCTTTAACAGTAACAACTTCTTCTTCGCGACCAACAAGTTTGTCCCATGCTTTGCGAGCTTCAAGGCGTTTTTTAGATACAAGGTATGTAACTGTATCAGTATCTTTACCAACTACTTGACGAAGTACAAGAACATCCAATACTTCTCCTACTTTAACAAAGTCATTGATATCTGCATCGCGATCGTTTGTCAATTCGCGAAGAGTCAAGACACCTTCAACACCAGTTCCAGAGATTGCAACGTTAGCTTGAGTCGCATCAACTGTCAATACTTCAGCACTAACAACATCACCAGTCTCAACTTGGCTAACGCTATTTAGCAAATCTTCAAATTCGTTCATCTAAAAAATCCTCCAACAATCAAGTTTTTTCTTAAACTTGACATACTTATAATTTTTTTCCTAAGCACTCGCAAGGACATGTTCATATCGTTCACGTCTTTCAATTATAAAAATAAAATACCCTAAGATATTTTGCTTTTTATCTTGATTATTACCTAAGAACTGGGGTAGCTGGATTCGAACCAACGCATGAGGGAGTCAAAGTCCCTTGCCTTACCGCTTGGCTATACCCCATTGATGAAATGGAGAGAGAGGGATTCGAACCCCCGAACCCGAAGGAGCGGATTTACAGTCCGCCGCGTTTAGCCTCTTCGCTATCTCTCCTACAATCAACATGGACTATTATATCATGAAAATTTCAAAAAAACAAGACTTATTTTGCTAAATTATAATTTTCAATCAAAATTTCCACAGCTTTTTCCAATTTTTTATAAAAACTATCGACATTCCCATTCTTTATGATGGCAAATTGTCCCTCTAATTCGGCAATTTCTCCGATAACTTTTTTACCAATGATCAAGGTATAGCCTTCAAAACTGTCTTTTCCTACATTAACTTTGGCATCTGCTACTTGAATTTCGATTTTTTTATCTTTCTTACTCATTTCATACCTCTCTTCACTTTTTCTATTGTACAAGAAAATCCTAAAACTAGCAAGAAAAAACTCTATATCAGGCTTGTCTGATATAGAGTTTTATGTAAACAACCTCAATCGATTTAGCATAGCTAATAGTTAGTAAACAAGCATAATTGACTATCCTTTTTAGGTTATCAGTGAGTCTCACCACCTACTAACTGCAAATCCTTATCTTTGTAGTCTACAATAGCTTCAATAGCTACCTCTATGCCTCTTACAATATCGCATAGACTCATTCCTGCAGTATTCGGCTTATTTACTACTTGTTCCATCATATATGGAATATGCATGAAACCTGCTCTCATATTAGGGAATTTTTTATCCACTAAATAAAGAGCTTGGTACATCAAATGATTGCAAACAAAGGTTCCTGCACTATTGGACACAACTGCTGGAAGTCCCTGTTTTTTAATAGCTTGTACCATCGCTTTGATAGGTAAACTACTAAAATAGGCCGATGCTCCATCAATACGAATCGGTGTATCAATTGGTTGATTGCCTTCGTTATCAGGTATGCGAGCATCATCTTGATTAATAGCCACTCGTTCAGGTGTTAAGCCGGTCCTGCCGCCTGCTTGTCCAATACAAAGTACAGCATCTGGTTGATATCGTAATATTTCTGCCTCTAAAACTTCTGACGACTTATAAAAAACCGTTGGAATTTCTACCCAGCGAACTTCGGCCCCATTAATCTCAGATGGTAATAATTTTACAGCCTCCAAAGCTGGATTAATCTTTTCACCTCCAAAAGGATTAAAACCTGTAACCAATATTTTCATTTTATTTTCCTTTACTAAAATGCGAGAAAATACATTAAGAATATGTGAATAACAATCATTACTAGAGCAACACCTGCTTGAGCCTTTATAACACCATTCTGATCTTTCATATCCATCAGTGCTGCTGGTAGAGCGTTAAAATTAGCAGCCATTGGGGTCAATAAGGTCCCACAATAACCTGCTGTCATGGCAAGAGCACCAGCCACAATTGGATTAGCTCCCAGAGCAAATACAAAGGGAACTCCAACACCTGCTGTAATAACGGTGAATGCTGCAAAAGCATTTCCCATAATCATTGTGAATAGAACCATTCCAAGAACATAGGCCAAAACTCCTATAAAGCGACTATCTGAAGGAACAATACCGCTAATCAGATGAGAGATAACATCACCAACACCTGCTACAGTAAAAATAGCCCCCAAAGCCCCTAATAATTGGGGAACAATCCCACTTGTTGAAACTTGCTGAGTCATTCGATTATTTTCTGATAACAAACTCTTAGGGTGACTATTGGTAATCACAAGAACAGAAATTGTAGCAAACAAGGCGGCAAGGCTAATCGAAATCTTGCTAAATTCTGGAATCATTTGCGCTAAGACCAACGCAAGTATTGCCATCAGCATAACTGGAATAAAAATTTTATTTTTCAATCTGTTAGATTCAATATTGGCTTTCATTTCATCTAAGGATGGCAAGGTTCCGATACGGACTTGCTTAAACAATGTTAACAGCGATAATAGGATTACAATAATACCAATACTCATATTTGGCATATAGGAACCACCTATAAACGTAATAGACAATAAAATCCAAAATGCAGATGTTCCAAATCGGACTGGGTTTGTTTTATCTTTATAACTACAATAGGCTGTATGGAGAAATTGACAACCAATCACAATATAGGTCAACTCTAATAGTTGCTTTGCCAACTCTGTCATTTTTGTTCTCCTCCCCTAGTCTTTTCTGATGTCAATTTTTTATCAAATAAATAATTATAAATCCCCACTACAATAAGTGTTATAACAGCAACAATAATAGATGCAGAAGCAATCCCTGCATAATTGCTTTCATAGCCTAACTGATCTAATGTTCCCCCTATCAAGAGGACTCCCCCAGCACCTACAAACGTATTTTGAGCAAAGAAATTTCCAAAATTTTCATTCGCAGCTGCACGCGCTTTTATTGTCTCATCTTCAACCTCTGTTAACTTTCTACCTAATTGAGACTCTGCTGCTGCTTCTCCCATAGGTTGAACCAAAGGTCTGACAAACTGAGGGTGTCCTCCTAGACGAATTGAAAAGAAACCAGCTAACTCTCGAATAAAGAAATAAACTGTATAGAAGTTTCCAACTGTCAGACCTTTAATCTTTCGAATCAAATCAATTGATCGTTGCTTGAGTCCAAAGGTTTCTGACAGCCCCACAAGAGGCAAGGTAACCATAAAAATCGTGAGCACTCGCTGATTGCTAAATTCTTTTCCCAAAATCTCCAAAAATTCAACAAGAGAAACACCTGAAACTAAAGCTGTAACCAAACCAGCTAAGACTACTGTTGCAATTGTATCAAACTTTAAAATAAAACCCACAACAATGATTGCTATTCCTATTAGCTTAATCCACTCCATATCAAACTCCTTTATATCCAAAATGACAGTATTTTTAAAATTTTATCAAGAGCAATACCATTCCTTATTTAATGTGTTTTTCTAGTTCTTTTTGGTATTTGCTATTGGATTCCAATTTTTCTTTTTGCCATTTTTTAAGAGCTTCGTCATATTCTTTTGTTGTAACAATATCTTTTTGCAATCTCATTCCTTTAAAGATATATGGATCCCCCTTAATACCAACTTGTGAGTATGGTTTTGAGAATGGTACTACGTTACTTACAACTGGAGAACCGCCAGATGAAGCTGTTGGCATCAATAATGAACTATCTGTCAACCAAGCTTGAGCTTTGGCATATTTTTCATATCTCTTCTCTAGGTCAGTGGTCTCAGAAGCAGCATCTTCTAACAATTTCTTATATTGATCCAAACCAAGTTTAGCTACAACATCCTTATCTTTTCCTTTCGTAATACCAAGGTGTTTCATGGCAGAACCAGATTTTGGATCCATAATATTCAAGTAAGACGCTGGATCTTGATAGCTTGGAGCCCATCCTGTACTGTTCAAATCATAGTCTTTTTGAGAAGGAACACGCGCTTGTGATGTAATCGTTTCTTTTTCATTATCTGTCATTTGAAGTACATCGATGACAACATTTTCAGCACCAAGAGTTGATTCAATAGACTGTTTGAAAGAGTTGCTTTGTTGAACGGCGATAGTATCTGTTTGTTCAACCGGGACATCCAAGTGAATTGGGAAAGTTACCCCTTTAGATTCCAGGTCTTTCTTAGCTTTTTCGAAAGCAACTTTAGCCTTGTCAGGGTTGTAGATAGAATCCTTACCGTCAACTAGCTCAACACCTTTCCATTGGTCACCATAGTTCACCAACTCTGCTTGAGCGATTTGACCAAAGTTCTTACCACCTGCTTGTACGAAGTTATCTGGAACAAGACTGTTACGAATAATCTTGTCCGCACCGTCTTCACCATTTAGCTGGGCAGCATAAGAATGGCGGTTGAAGGCAAAGTTGATAGCCTGACGGAAGTCCTTATTAAGCATAGCTTCTTTTGTAGAAGTCTTTTGTTCTTCACTTGTTTTCGCAGTTTTATTGTATGATTGACGATTTACGTTAAAGGTGAAGTAATAACTACTTGAGTCCTGTGGGCTATAAGTAATTTTATCTCCGTATTGTTCCAAAGTTGAAGCAAAGTTTGAGCTACTTGGGAAGAGACGGGCTGTCGTATAGGCACCTGAAGAGAAGCTACGAATCAACGATTCCTGATCTGAACCATCGTAGTAGGTCAATTTAATCTTCTCAATTTTAACATTTTCTTTATCCCAGTAATTTGGATTTTTTTCATATTCAATCAACGATTTAGAAGTCAATGTTTTTAAGAAATAAGGACCATTGTAGAGAATGCCTGCTGGGCTAACCTCTCCGTAATTCTTTCCTGATGCCTTTAAAAACTCTTCATTTACTGGCAACATCGTCGCTGTTGTAACTTTTGAATTCCAGAAACTTTCTGGCGCATTCAATGTATACTCAACTGTGTAGTCATCCAAAGCTTTAACACCAACTGCAGAGAAATCATTGGTTTCACCAGTCATATAGGCGTCCAAGCCTTTGATTGAATTTTGGATGAGAGAGACACCGTCTGACTTACCATCAGCAACGTGTTTTAGTCCTGTCACAAAGTCATGGGCTGTTACTTCTGCGTATTCTTCGCCTTCTGATGTGTACCATTTCACTCCTTTACGAAGTTTATAGGTATAAGTCAATCCATCTTTTGAGACAGACCAATCCTCAGCCAAAGAAGGAATAACATTACCATATTTATCATTTTCCATCAAACCATCAACGACATTTCCGATAATATCTGTTGTGGATGTACGCGTTGCTATGCTGTAGTCCAAGGATGCTGGATCCACTGCATAGACATAAGAAAATGTTGTCGGAGCATCTGCTTCTTTATCAGCTTTTCCACAGGCTGCTAAAAGATGTTGTGCTTAGGATAAGTCCTGTTGTTAAAATCCACTTTTTCGATTTCATAAAAATCTCCTTTAATATATTTTTAATCTACTTTTACAATCCAACCTTCTGGCGCTGGAATATCACCAAACTGAATACCTGTCAATTCATCATAGAGTTTACGAGTCACAGGACCTACTTCTGTTTCGCTATAGAATACATGGAAATCATTACCGTGTTGAATGCCTCCAATTGGAGAAATAACCGCTGCTGTACCACAGGCACCTGCCTCTACAAAACGGTCAAGGTTATCAATTGGAACATCACCCTCAATAGGAGTTAAACCCAAGCGGTGTTCTGCCAAATAAAGCAAAGAATACTTGGTAATAGATGGCAAGATAGATGGACTCAATGGTGTTACAAATTCATTATCAGCTGTAATTCCAAAGAAGTTAGCTGATCCGACTTCTTCAATCTTTGTATGTGTTGATGGATCTAGGTAGATAACATCTGAGAAATGACGTGACTTGGCCAATTTCCCTGGCAAGAGACTGGCAGCATAGTTTCCACCAACCTTAGCCGCACCTGTACCATTTGGAGCAGCACGGTCATATTCATCCTGAATCAAGAAGTTGGTTGGGACCAAACCACCCTTAAAGTAATTTCCAACTGGCATAGCAAAGATAGTAAAAATATACTCCTCTGCTGGTTTTACCCCGATAATATCTCCGACACCAATCAAAAGAGGGCGAAGATAGAGGGTTCCACCTGTTCCGTATGGTGGTACGTATTCTTCATTGGCACGGACAACTGCTTTACAAGCTTCTACAAACATTTCTGTCGGAACTTGTGGCATCAAGAGACGGTCACATGTCCGTTGCAGGCGTTTGGCATTTTCATCAGGACGGAACAGTTGAACACTGCCATCCTTAGTACGATAAGCTTTCAAACCTTCAAAGGCTTGTTGACCATAGTGGAGACTTGGAGAAGACTCTGAAATATGCAAGGTTGCATCTTCTGTAAGTTCTCCTTGATTCCATTGTCCATTTTTAAAATGAGCAATATAGCGATAAGGTAATTTCATATAGGAGAAACCAAGGTTTTCCCAATCAATCGTTACTGTCATATTCCACTCCTTATTCTAAAAACCTATTTCTTATATTCTACACTATTTTTCTAAAATAGCAAGTATATTTTGTAATTTTCAGAAAATTTCTTCAATAAAAAGAAACAGCTCTTAGAACTGATTCTTCATTTCACTTATTTATCTTCAGTAAATACTTCCTGAAGATAAGCATCAAAAACTTCTTCATCTGAAATCGTGTCAGAGATGAAGCTACCGTTACTTGTTCGTTCTGACAAGTTCAAGTCTTGTAATCGACTTTGATAGATTGTTCCTTTATTGGATTGGACAAGCAGAATTTGATCGTTCCCGTCCACTTCTATACTGAAGAGGTCACCAACGAAACCTTGTTCTGCAACTGCACCAGCCAAGAAGACACGGTGCGGTTTGTTTTTCAACTCACGCAAGACTTGTAAACCTCGTTTGGCACGGCTAGTTGCTGGAATTTCGTCAATAGAAACACGTTTTAAACTTCCACGCTGGGTCAAAAGGTAGAAAGAAGACATATTGCAGATAAAGGCAGCTTGAAGCGCATCATCTGCTTTCAGGTTTATAGCTTTGACACCTGCAGCCTTGGCACCGACAACCGGAACCTCTTCGATATTGAAACGCAGGGCATAACCGTTTTGACTAATCAAGACAACATCATCCAGTTTAATCGGAGCCACTGCTACAATCTGGTCTGTCTCGTCTTTGAGCTTAGCATACTTAACTGACTTAGACTTGTAGGTCCGCCACGGAGTGAATTCTTTTCGTTCTACACGCTTGATTTGACCGAGACGAGTCGCTGCAAAATAAGTTGTCGCATCATCAAACTGATCCACGACTTCCACATAAAGGATTTCTTCATTCGTTTCAAAGTTTGTAATGGTCTGGCTCAGATGCTCTCCGATGTCCTTCCAACGAATATCTGCTAATTCATGGATTGGTCGATAAATGACATTTCCAAAGGTCGTGAACATCAAAAGATGCTGGGTGGTCTTGGCAGATTGAATAAAAATCAAACGGTCATCATCACGTTTGCCAATTTCCTCTAGCGTTGAAGCCGCAAAGGAACGCGGGCTGGTACGCTTGATGTAACCTGCCTTGGTTACGCTGACGTAGGTATCTTCCTCGGCGATCAGACTAGCTGTATCAATCTCGATTGCTTTCGCAGTGTCTTCTAAAGTACTCAAACGTGGAGTCGCAAATTTCTTCTTGACCTCACGAAGTTCTTTCTTCATGAGATTGTACATGGTCCGTTCATCACCGATAATCGCCGCAAGCATAGCAATCTTTTCACGAAGTTCTGCTTCTTCTTCCTGCAAGACAACTACGTCTGTATTGGTCAAACGGTACAGTTGCAAGGTTACGATAGCCTCAGCCTGTTCTTCCGTAAAATCATAGCTAACTTTGAGGTTTTCCTTGGAGTCAGCCTTATTCTCAGAAGCGCGGATAAGAGCAATGACTTCGTCCAAAATCGAAATCACACGAATCAAACCTTCGACAATATGGAGACGCTTCTCAGCCTTCTCCTTGTCAAAGCGGGAACGAGCCAAAATCACTTCACGACGGTGGGCGATGTAGCTAGACAAGATTGGAACTATCCCAACCTGACGAGGCGTGAAATTGTCAATCGCCACCATATTAAAGTTGTAGTTGATTTGCAGGTCTGTGTATTTGAAGAGATAGTTGAGAACGAGCTCCGTATTAGCGTCTTTTTTGAGCTCAATCGCAATACGAAGACCATTACGGTCAGACTCATCACGAACCTCAGCAATGCCTGCCACCTTGTTATTGACACGAACATCATCGATTTTCTTGACTAGATTGGCCTTATTGATTTCATAAGGAATCTCAGTAATAACGATTTGTTCCTTACCACCTTTTAGCTTTTCAATTTCAGTCTTGGAACGAACAACCACGCGCCCTTTCCCAGTCTCATAAGCTTTCTTGATTTCATCACGACCCTGAATAATAGCCCCTGTAGGGAAGTCTGGTCCAGGCAAGAATTCCATGAGTTTATCAATCTTTGCAGTTGGGTGGTCAATCATGTAAACTGCAGCATCTATGACCTCAGCTAAATTATGGGGAGGAATGTCTGTGGCATAACCAGCCGAAATCCCAGTCGAACCATTGACCAAGAGGTTTGGAAAGGCTGCTGGCAAGACCGTTGGTTCTTTCTCCGTATCGTCAAAGTTCCATGCAAAAGGAACTGTCTTTTTATCGATATCCTGAAGAAGATAGCCTGCAATTTCAGACAAACGTGCCTCAGTATAACGCATAGCCGCAGGAGGATCTCCGTCCATAGAACCGTTATTACCGTGCATTTCAACTAGAATCTCACGATTTTTCCAGTTCTGTGACATACGAACCATGGCATCATAGATAGAAGAATCCCCGTGTGGGTGGAAATTCCCCATGATGTTCCCGACTGACTTGGCCGACTTACGGTAGCTCTTGTCAAAAGTATTGCTATCCTTATTCATAGAATAAAGAATACGGCGCTGAACCGGCTTCAACCCATCACGAATATCTGGCAAAGCCCGGTCTTGAATAATGTACTTGGAGTAGCGACCAAAGCGCTCTCCCATGATGTCCTCCAGGGACATATTTTGAATGTTACTCATATAGGATACAGAGCCCGTAAAATATCAAGTGAAAATAGAAGATTCTTGAAGTAAGCAAGCTCACCAGAGAATTTATCTTTTTCACGCATCATTTAGGGCGTGTTCAACTCCTTTCAAATTTTATATAAGTGGACTAGGTTATAACTAAAAAACGATTTATCTTTTTTACACACCGTTTAGTCCGTGTTCAGTTTTTACATGCAAGTTGAAAAGAATGATCTCACAGAAATAGACGTGTTTGGATAATAAAAAATAGATTATTCATATTCTTGTTTTAATGCATCCTTAACTTCTTCTTTTAACGAATCCAAAAAATACTTTTTAATTTTAATTACTTCATCTACAACAGAATTGTCTAAATAGAAAACTCTACCAGTCTGTTGTTCATGAAGTTTTTTTAATAAATCCTTTTTATTTGGCCAAATAAGTTTTCTTGCTGCTGGAATGAATGCTTTATGCCCAGTGAACGGTAAAGTGAAACTTTGACCTTTTTTAAATGACTTATTAATTATTGTTAAGGTAGCAAAGCCCATAACCTCTTCACCGAGCACAACAACAATGAATGGTCTAATATCATATTCATTTCCTTGATTGGAATAATAACAATACTCTTTAGAAATATTATATTTATATTTCTTACCTTCAATTTCTGTCGATTTAAATTTTAGAACTCGTAAATTATCAGGTTGCAAACCATGACTAAAAGTATTTAACTCAATCTTATTATCATCCTCTGAATAAATCAAATAGACTGTTGGATTATCTCCAAAATCACCTTCAAATTCAAAAGACTGAAACAAATAATAATTATATTTATAGTCATTTCTTGAAGTAATGGTCATTTTAGAAATCACAGGGGGAGTAATTACCAAATTGTCTATTTTCGATTTTTGAATATATGCTAGTTGAGTATCATGTTTAATATTATTTTTAAAACCAAATTCTTGCAATTGTTTTAAGAGTTCCTCTATTGAGGATACTATTTCAGAATTCGATTCTTTAATAACATTTGCTATAACAGCAATATCTGACTGAGAAAACTGAGACATTTTTCTAACTAAGTCAATAAATTTTTTATCTAGCTCATCCATCAAACTAATTGAAAAACTTTTATTGAAAGCCTGAGGATACTGATCCTCCAAAGCGTTTTTAAAATCATCATAAGTAGCAAACGTGCTTTTCAAGTGATATTCAATCATCAAAATTTCTTCAACAATATGATTTGTCTCCCAAAATCTTAAAACCTCTTCAAAATACGGATTATCTTTATGACGGTCTATCATATAATCTCGATAATCTTCGATAAGTTTTTTTAAACTCTTTTTATCAGCCTTCTCTTGCAAACCTAATGAATCATAAAATTGATCCCAAGAAAAATCCGCTATTTTACCAAACAAATATGAAGTAATTCCTAAATCTAAAAACATTATAATCCTCCGAAATGTTACTAAATGGCTTTATCCTTATCAATGGAATTCTAATCTACTACATTTAAGCATCTTCTTTCCTCAGCATACTCAATCATCTTCTCCGCCACTTCCTTATCGTAGTAAAAGCCCAGCTTTTGAGCAAGAGATTGAGCTTCTTTGTGGAAAAGTTGCATCGTGGCAAACAAAGAATGAGTGATTTTGTCTAAACTGGAGAAATCAAGTAAATTTAAGAACTTCTTTTCTTTCTCAGCAGGTAAATAGTTAAAGAGATACTTGTAGTTCTTACCGATGTCAACTTTTCCCCTATCACTTACCACTTGCCAAGCCATTACCTTCAAGAGTGCTTGTTGGCAAATACCGTAGAGATGGTAAGTCGCGTAGATGACTTGCTTACGACAGATTCCTTTAACCACGTAGGCCGATACCCACCAAAATTCATTGCAGGATTTTACAAAATTCGTTTCAGTAGCTGGGCTTGTCCAGTAACGCTCTAGATTTTGAGAATAGGGTTCAAATAAATGTTCTGGATCTTCTAAAACAGTGAATCCTGCCTCACTATCCACCCACTCTTGGATGTGGTTTTTGGGGCAGAGAGTCAAATCAATACGATTACCATCTTCAAAGAGCATGAGATAAAGACGACGATGGTCAAGAACAACCTCTTGCTCTATAATTCGTTCTCCGAAATAGGCCAACCAAGAAAGGTCACTCGTCAGATTATCCAAATCATCCACAATATAGACCACGTCATAGTCTTGCAATTCATCTTTTGAGGCTTTTGTATCAGTCCGTGAACCAGACATGGCGATAGCTTTAACTTGTAAAGTTTTGGCAGTTTGTAAAATCAGATCTAGCATTTCTGTTTCAATTCTCATGTCAGCACCTTCTCATTTTATAGGTTACCAAGCGTCTGATTCTTCTTACTGGATAGTTTTTATACTATAATTCCCCTGTCTTGTAAAGACTGTATCCTTCGTAGTAGTATGAAGCATCTACTCTCTTAAAGAAACTGGTCTGAGTAAGGTCATCCGTCAAGTTATTGAGGAGCAAATACTTGAGTTCTCCAGTCGATACTGCACTACGCTTCATGGCATTCAGGTATTCATCCTTATCTATAGCATTCCAGTCTACCACTTTGCCCAGTTTCTGACGAAGCATACAATCTAGCCAAATCCGCATTGCGCGTCCATTCCCCTCACGGAAAGGATGGGCAATATTCATATCCGCATACTTATCAACTACTTGATCAAAATTATCATGAGGAAGTTTGTCAATATACTGCAAGGATTGCTCTAAAAAAATACGGGGGGCAAATTGAAAGTTATCCTTTGCAATATTGACATCACGGATTTTTCCAGCGAAATCATAGATACCTGAAAAAAGATAGTGGTGAATAGCTGACAGCCCTGCAAATGTCCCAACTTCCATCTTGAACAAGTCTCCTGTCTGAAAAAGCAGGGCGGCTTGTTTTTTTGTCAGTTTTTCTTCTGCATCTGCCAGCTGGGCTGAGTTTGTAATGCCTAGTTTATTTTCCAATGCCATATCTTCCCCTTATTAACGCCATTTTGTATAGAAAACAGGGTGCCCTTTAGCAATATGTTCTTTCAGTTCATCTGGCAACTTAAACTCTACAATGTCTGTAGTAACCCTTGGTAAGTAAGCAAAATCTCCGTTGAGTCCGCTAAAATAGAAACCATTTTCCTTAGCCTCTTTGTCCAATGAAAATATCACTTTTGGAATAAAATACTCATAATCAGGCTCTCTATTACAAATCATATTTCTTACATCCAAAATAGATGTTTTCGCATCCAACACATCAAGTACTTTCCCATACTCTGCATGACTTATTTTGAACAATCTAATCTTTGCAGCTCCTTTAGGTTTCTTATTCTCCATTTACTGGATCCTCCTTCTTACTTTTTTCAATGTAAACTTTTTGTAAGGTGTAAATAAATAGCTATTATCAAAACTCAACTTGTCCTTTTTAGGGAAAAACTGCCTAAAAATTAGGACAGCTACTCCCTAAAAAGGACAGATATACTGAACTATCTTGCTACTACTTCCTTAGTCGCAGCAATTTTTTTGTCAGCCCAGATGACTAAATCCTTGATAACTAATTTCTCCACTGCTCGAACAAAGTCAGACATAAATGTATAGTCGATTTGATTATTTTTGATAGGAAGCTTAACATCTGTCTCTTTTAATACTCTTTCATTAAAAGAGCTACTTCCCCAACTAAATGTAGAGAAACTCTTTCTTAATGAAGTAATTAAATAAAGAGCTTTATACCTATCCAATTCTACTTCTTTAGTGCGCAATACCTTAATTTTATCTCCTGTGAAATAGGGTTCTTTTTGATAAAACATCGTTGCCGTATCTTGACCAAAACTAATTGTGTTGGCAGGATTGAGAAATTCTTCACTCTCTGTAATATAACCTCGAATCCCATTGTTACTATCTCCACGAGCTACATAAGGAAACTTTCCTCCAAACTCAATCATATTTGCATTGAATTTCTTTTTACTACTGGATAAGTTAAAGACCTGAGAAAGTTGGAATACCTCCGACTCCTCTACTCTACTCTTAGTATCGGAAAGTTTTGCAAACTTGTCAAGTACTTTTTCATCATTTTTTGTAAGATGATAATCCCTAAGATTTGTTACAGTTAGATAAGACTCGAGCGTCTCGATGCGTTCAGACTCGAGCGCTTTGATGTAGCTTTCCATGTATGAAAATGCTAATTTGTTATTGAGAGTTGGAAGTTTAACTAGGAGGTCATGAGATTTAGAAGAGCGTAGCTTATTTCCAAAATCAAATTTACCAACTAAAGATTTTTGAATTGAAGATGATAAAAATAACATGGAGTGTTCACTATACTCTTCGTCATTCCAGTAGACACCCACATCATCTGATGCGCTAAATTCATAATTTCGATAAAAAACATTTCCAAAAATATCAATAGTCAGAGAATTTTTTGGAAAAATAGTCATCTTATTCCCAATATGTCTAACGACACCCGTATTAGTCACTCCTGCCATCACAAATGGTAAAAGGCCATCTATCTGATCTGCTTTCGTTAGACGGGAACCCTGAACAATATTACCAAATAAATCTCCTATCCGATACTCTCTCCACTCGCCCCCACTTGCTTCAAATTCCTCTTCCAATTTTTGAAGGCGAGGGCTTAGGCTTTTTTTGAGCTATCTTCCCCCTTGTTTTTCAGGAGTTGTTCCACTTCCCAAGCTAAGTAGTCAGTAACAGTCTTTTTAAAATCATCCAAGGTTGGTTTTGTATCAATGATCTGGTGCTGTTCGAAATTCCAATCATTACCCTTGTCAGTGATAAAGTCCTCAATAAAGATAGCATCTAAATCCCAAAGTTCTTTACTCACTTCCGCTCTCTTTCCAGCCTTATAAATTTTAATCACATCTTGGTAACGCTGGATAGGATTATCAACCTCTGAAATACCTCGCTTAGCACGTTTAAAACCGTCATTTCTAAAGTCAATAAATTTAACCGTCTGGTCGTAATCGTGTGCCTCATGAGCCTTAAAAATGTAGATAGAAGTCTGGACTCCTGCCATGGGAACAAAAAGGTCAACAGGCATTTTGATAGAAGCAAGTAGGGTATGCTTTTTCAAAATAGCTTTAGCTGTCTTTGTTGCCTTACCAGAACCAGCACTATCTTGAATGATAATGGCACCTAGGCCACCACGCTCCATCTTATCCAAACCATAGGCTATAAAAGGAAGACCATTTTCTTCATAAGAGAAAGGGGGATTCAGCAAGACACGATTAGCTTTAAAATCCGTAAACAGACTCTCAGGACGATTGAATGCAGAACCTTTTTCAATTCGACTAGATCCATCTCCACGAAGAATCATATTGGTTGTCGCTAAGGTATACATCTCTGCATTAAGTTCTATTCCTAGCAGGTTATCTTTCTTGAGCTTCGCAATCTCCTCGTTGGCTCGAGAAGTCCCCTTCCCAAAACTGATATTTGCATGATCTATCATCAACTCCATCGCTGAAATGAGGAAACCAGCTGAACCAGTCGCCAAATCCATAACCTTGCTCTCACTTGTTATCCCCAGAATTTGCGCCATCATTTTGGTAACATAAGGAGGGGTCAGAACAATACCAATTTCTTTTCCATCTCCCAAAGCATACTTTAGAAATTCGGAGTACATCTCCCCCATAATATCGATATGTCCACCCAAACCATCAATGGACTTGAAAATATTCTCATAGATAAAAGTGAAGATTTGCTTGGTAACAGAATTTTCCTTTTGAGGGAGAAGTTGTGCTACTTCTTTGTCATTGGTAATCAACTCGTCACGCTGGCTATCTTTGGAAATTTCTCCAAAAGAAGCCAACATGAGAGTTTTCTTATCTTCATTGATTTCACGTTCATCTAGGAAAGCCTTGATTTGATCAACAACTTTCTTACCATCACGCTTGGTTTCAGACTGCACACCTTTTAAATCGTCAGGTATTAAGCCCTCATCAACCTTTTTGCCCTTACAATCTACGATATCCTGCATAGATAATAGCATACCAGACACATAAAGCACCCGTTGAGGAGCTGTGATATTATGGTTGTGCATCAATTTATTGAGCTTTTTAGCATAGCCTTGCAAGGTCGCTTGACTATCAATCAGAATTTGGTGTTTTTCTTCTTCGCTCAAAACAGCATCTTTGTAGAATATCTCAAAGGTGGACTCATTTTCCAAAAAATCAAAAGTCGTTACCTTTGATAGCTCTTTATAGGCATTAGGAGCAGAACCAAAGACATAATAAACTTTGATAGTCACATTTTCTTCGTTATCACCTGCAACACCAACTGCGACGGCTTCATGATATTTACCACTATCAATAACTGCCCTCGCATAATGCAAAACCCCATTCACCGCAAAATCACTAATTGATTTATCATCAAACTTAATACCGTCCTTTGTTTGAGCAACTAGCTTAGATAATTTGAGTTTGTTTTCAATCAAGATAGGAACTTGTTTGTATTTTTCAATATGAAAATCTGGTTTTCCAAAATTAGTCTTAGTTTGCGTCTTAGCCGCTCCCTTAAGCGCCTCTTTGAGATAAGCACTCATAGCAGATTCTTCATTATAATCCTGCAATTTTTTCAAACCAAGATTTTCAAACTGCTTTTTCACATAGTCATTCACATCCGACTCTAATTTCCAGTTTACTAACATATTATTTTCTTTCATTAAAACACTGTCGCTTCTTCCAGCGTAAACTTGACATTATCCTCAATCCATTTACGGCGTGGTTCGACCTTGTCTCCCATGAGAACATTGACGCGACGTTCGGCGCGGGCTAGGTCTTCGATGGTGACACGGATGAGGGTACGAGTTTCTGGGTTCATGGTTGTTTCCCAGAGTTGGTCTGCATTCATCTCACCAAGACCTTTGTAGCGTTGGAGGGTAGCACCTTTACCGAACTGTTTGCGGAGTTCTTCTAGTTCTCCGTCTGTCCATACGTAGGCTACTTCTTCTTTCTTGCCTTTGCCTTTGGACATCTTGTAAAGAGGTGGGAGGGCAATATAGACATGGCCTGCCTCAACTAACGGACGCATGTAACGGTAGAAAAATGTCAAGAGCAAGGTCTGGATATGGGCACCGTCTGTATCCGCATCGGTCATGATAATGATCTTGTCATAGTTGGCATCTTCAAGGGAGAAGTCAGCCCCCACACCAGCACCGATGGTATAAATCATAGTGTTGATTTCCTCATTTTTGAGAATATCCGCCATCTTGGCTTTAGCTGTATTGATAACCTTACCACGAAGGGGCAAGATTGCCTGAAACTTGCGGTCACGGCCTTGTTTGGCAGAACCACCGGCAGAGTCACCCTCGACTAGATAGAGTTCATTTTTTGCAGGATTCTTGGACTGAGCTGGGGTCAATTTCCCAGATAATAAGCCCTTGTCTTTTTTATTTTTCTTGCCATTTCGGCTCTCATCACGCGCCTTACGAGCCGCTTCACGAGCATCACGGGCCTTAATAGCCTTGCGAATGAGGTTAGAAGCCAATTCTCCATTTTCCATGAGGAAGAAGGTCAACTTATCCGCCACAATGCCATCCACAACCGGACGGGCAAGAGGGCTTCCTAGCTTGTCCTTGGTCTGACCTTCAAACTGGAGGTGTTCTTCAGGAACCAAGATAGAAAGAACAGCTGCTAACCCTTCACGGTAATCTGACCCTTCAAGGTTTTTATCTTTTTCCTTGAGAAGCCCCGTCTTACGCGCATAGTCATTCATAACCTTAGTGATAGCAGATTTGAGTCCTGTCTCATGCGTTCCGCCGTCCTTGGTACGAACGTTATTGACAAAGGACAAGATGTTATCTGAAAATCCATCATTGTACTGAAGAGCTACTTCCACTTGGAAACCATTATCTTCCCCCTCAAAGTACAGAACCGGTGTCAAGGTTTCCTTGTCTTCGTTTAGATAAGAAACAAAGTCCTGTACCCCGTTCTCATAGTGGAACTCAATCGCTTCATCTGTTCGCTTGTCCGTCAAGGACAAGGTCACATTTTTCAAGAGAAAGGCTGACTCATTGAGACGTTCTGAAATGGTATTGTACTTGAAATCTGTCGTAGAAAAGATACCGGCATCTGGCATGAAGGTAACCTTGGTACCTGTCTTAGACTTTGGTGCTGTACCAATTTTCTTCAAGGTCGTGACAGGTTTGCCACCATTTTCAAAACGTTGCTTGTAGATTGCACCATCACGGGTGATTTCAACCTCCAGCCAACTAGATAGGGCATTAACAACGGAAGAACCCACCCCGTGAAGTCCACCTGATGTCTTATAACCACCTTGACCGAATTTTCCTCCGGCATGAAGGATGGTAAAGATAACCTCAACAGTTGGAATTCCCATAGCATGCATACCTGTCGGCATCCCACGTCCGTGGTCTTGAACCGTTAAACTGCCATCTTTATTGATGGTGACATCAATACGGTCACCAAATCCAGACAAGGCCTCATCGACAGCATTGTCGACGATTTCCCAGACGAGGTGGTGGAGACCAGCACCATCGGTCGATCCGATATACATCCCTGGACGTTTTCGGACCGCATCCAACCCTTCTAGCACCTGAATGGCATCATCATTATAATTGTTAATATTGATTTCCTTTTTTGACACAAGGAACCTCCTATTCGTTCATCTTTACTATTCTACAGGTTTTCCAAGGATTTTGCAAAACTTTTCTTTCTCCGCTGTGACAATTTCAGAAGAGATTCTCTGCCTTTCTTTTTCCATTTCATGATATAATAGGAGTATGATTACAATAGTTTTATTAATCCTAGCCTATCTGCTGGGTTCGATTCCGTCTGGTCTCTGGATTGGACAAGTATTCTTTCAAATCAATCTGCGTGAACATGGTTCTGGTAACACAGGAACGACCAATACTTTCCGCATTTTAGGAAAGAAAGCGGGAATGGCAACCTTTGTGATTGACTTTTTCAAAGGAACCCTAGCAACACTGCTTCCGATTATGTTTCATCTGCAAGGTGTTTCGCCTCTTATCTTTGGACTTTTGGCTGTCATTGGACATACCTTCCCTATCTTTGCAGGATTTAAGGGTGGCAAGGCTGTTGCAACCAGTGCTGGTGTGATTTTCGGATTTGCACCTGTCTTCTGTCTCTACCTTGCAGTTGTTTTCTTTGGAACCCTCTATCTTGGTAGTATGATTTCGCTATCTAGTGTCACAGCATCTATCGCGGCTGTCATCGGAGTTCTACTCTTTCCACTTTTTGGTTTTATCCTGAGCAATTATGATCCTCTATTCATCACTATTATCCTAGCACTGGCTAGTTTGATTATCATTCGGCATAAGGATAATATCACACGTATCCAGAATAAGACTGAAAATCTTGTTCCTTGGGGATTAAACTTAACCCATCAACATCCTAAAAAATAAAACGCCAGTTTAAACAGAACTGACGTTTTTTTGTATGCTTACTTTGATTTGATATAGTTGATACCATCTGCTTTTGGTGCAACTGCTTTTCCAAAGAAGGCTGCCAAGACAAGAATGGTCAAAACATAAGGTGCGATTTGAAGGTAAACCGCAGGCACTCCTTGTAGGAATGGCAATTGAGAACCGATAACAGCCAAACTTTGTGAAAGTCCAAAGAAAAGACTAGAAAGCATGGCTCCGATTGGATTCCATTTTCCGAAAATCATCGCAGCAAGGGCGATAAATCCAGGTCCAACAATAGTTGTCACTGAGAAGTTAACTGAGATTGATTGAGCATAAATCGCTCCGCCAATTCCACCTAGGAAACCTGAAATAATAACCCCTAAATATCTCATCTTGTAGACATTGATTCCCAAGGTATCCGATGCTTGAGGATGTTCACCGACAGAGCGGAGACGAAGACCAAATCGAGTCTTGAAGAGGATAAACCAAGCAAGGAATGAGAAGGCAATGGCCAGATAACCAAGAAGACTAGTTGACTTGAAGAAGATATCACCAATCACTGGGATATTTGCCAAGACTGGGAAATCAAAGCGTCCAAAAGTCTGACTTAGGTTGTCGGTTTGTCCTTTGTTATAAAGAACTTTCACCAAGAAAACAGCCAAGGCAGGCGCCATCAAGTTCAATACCGTACCGCTGACAACATGGTCTGCACGGAAATGAACCGTCGCTGCTGCGTGGATGATAGAGAAAAGGCCTCCAACCAATCCTGCAACTAGCAAAGATAGCCATGGAGTTGCTGCTCCAAATTGTTCTGCAAATTCAAGGTTAAAGACAACTCCAGAAAAGGCACCCATAACCATAATTCCTTCAAGGCCGACGTTTACCACACCACCACGTTCAGAGAAAACACCGCCAATACTTGTAAAGATGAGGGGTGCTGAGTAAATCAGCATAGAAGACACCAAGAGGGTGAGCAAGGTTGTAATAGACATCTTTACTTACCTCCTTTAACTTGTTTTTTTGGTTTGACAAAGCGTTCGATAAGGTAATGAACACTGACAAAGAAGATAATAGACGCTGTTACAATGCTGACAAGCTCAGATGGTACCTGTGCCGCATTCATACCAGGAGCTCCAACTTGGAGAACACCAAATAAAAAGGCTGCAAAGAGAATACCAATTGGTGAGTTGGCCGCAAGCAGACTAACCGCCATCCCGTTAAATCCAACAGCCAATGACGCCCCCTGAACATAGACATTCTGGAAGGTTCCAAGTCCTTCAACAGCTCCACCAAGACCAGCCAAGGCACCTGAAATAATCATTGAGAGGATAATCGTTCTTTTTGCAGAAATACCAGCATATTCTGAAGCATGTGGATTAAGACCAACCGCACGAATTTCAAAACCAAGGGTTGTTTTCTTGAGCATAAACCAAATGACTGCAACGGCAATGAGAGCAAAGAAAATACCAATATTCATCCGTGAGTTACCAGTCAATTCAGATAACCAAGGTGTCTGATAGGTTGCATTAGCCCCGACACGAATGGTCGAATCTGTACTTTGCATGAATTCTTTAGGAAAGGCATGGATAAAGGCATTCCCTACATACAAGACAATGTAGTTCATCATGATGGTGACGATAACCTCTGACGTCCCTAGATAAGCTCTCAGAATACCCGGAATCGCTCCGACAATCCCACCAGCAATCAAGGCAATCACGATGGTTGCTAGAATCATCAAGGGACGGGGCATATCTGGATGCGACAGGGCAAACCAACCACTTAAAATCCAACCTGCCAAAGCCTGACCAGGAAGCCCAACGTTAAAGAAACCTGCACGACTGGCAACAGCAAATCCAAGACCAATCAAGACCAAAGGCCCCATTGCACGGAAGATTTCTCCAATCCCACGCAGGCTACCAAAGGCTGTATAGAACAATTCTTCGTAGCCCCAAATAGCATCATAGCCGAAGATCCACATGACAATGGCTCCAAGTAAAATTCCAAGGAAGACAGAGATCAAGGGAACCGAAATTTGTTGTAATTTTTTAGACATCACTCTTCTCCTTTCCCAAGTTTCCACCAGCCATCAAGACACCAAGTTCTTGTTTATTGGTTGTTTCTGGTGACACAATACCTTGAATCTTACCATCATGAATAACGGCAATACGGTCTGAGACGTTTAAAATCTCATCCAATTCAAAGCTGACAACTAGAACAGCCTTACCATTATCACGCTCTTCAATCAAGCGCTTGTGGATATATTCAATGGCACCGACATCCAACCCACGAGTTGGCTGGCTGACGATAAGGAGATCAGGATCACGATCAATTTCACGAGCAATAATTGCTTTTTGTTGATTTCCTCCTGAAAGTGCAGCTGCAGGAACAAATTCACTGGCAGCACGAACATCAAATTCTTCCATTAGCTTTTTAGCATAAGAAGTAATATTTGAATAGTTCAAAATTCCATTTTTACTATGTGGTTCTTTGTAGTAGGTTTGAAGGGCAATATTTTCAGAAATCATCATCTCTAAAATCAAACCATCACGGTGACGGTCTTCTGGAACGTGCCCAACACTTAGCTCTGTAATTTGTCGTGGATGCAAGCCTACAATTGAATCTCCTTTTAGCTCAATGCTACCAGATTCAACCTTGCGAAGACCTGTGATGGCTTGAATCAGTTCAGACTGACCATTTCCATCAATCCCCGCAATTCCAACAATCTCTCCAGCACGAACATCCAAGGACAGATTTTTCACAGCTGGGACACCGCGGTTTTCATTGACCACCAAGTCTGTAATAGACAAGACCACTTCTTTTGGTTGAGAGGCTTGTTTCTCCGTTTTAAAGGAAACAGAACGTCCCACCATCATTTCTGCCAAATCAGCATTGGTAGCCCCTGCAATTTCGACGGTTTCAATTGATTTCCCACGACGGATAACTGTAACGCGGTCAGAAACTGCGCGAATCTCGTCCAACTTGTGGGTGATCAAGATAATTGATTTTCCTTCTTTGACAAGATTTTTCATAATAGCCATCAACTCCTCAATTTCTGATGGAGTCAAAACAGCCGTTGGTTCGTCAAAAATAAGAATATCAGCTCCCCGATAAAGGGTTTTTAAAATTTCTACACGTTGTTGGGCTCCAACCGAGATGTCCGCCACCTTGGCAGAAGGGTCCACAGCTAAGCCATAACGTTCAGAAAGAGCCTTGATTTCTTTGCTAGCTCCAGCGATATCTAGCACACCATTTTTAGTCAATTCACTACCTAAAATGATGTTTTCAGCCACCGTGAAAGCCTCTACCAACATAAAGTGCTGGTGAACCATTCCGATTCCCAAGCCAGCTGCTTTAGATGGGGAGTCGAGGTTGACAACTTGACCGTTGACCGCGATTTCACCACTAGTTGGTTCAAGAAGCCCTGCTAACATGTTCATGAGCGTGGACTTACCAGCCCCATTTTCTCCTAAAAGTGCATGAATTTCACCTTTTCGTAGGTTCAGGTTGATTTTGTCGTTGGCAACAAATTCACCAAACACCTTGGTAATATCACGCATCTCAATGACATTTTCGTGTGCCATGTGCTCTTCCTTTCAGAGTCTTATTTTATTTCAATAAAACTTGCTAGTTTGTATAGTAGCAAGCTTTACTGAGACAAAATGACTTTGTCTCAACTCTTAAAAAGCGGCCGATGGCCGCTTCCTAAGAAATAACTTCCATCCATTATTTTTCAGGAACTTTTACGCTTCCATCAAGGATTTTAGCTTTAGCATCTTCGACAGCTTTTTTACCTTCTTCTGAAAGGTTTGTTACTGCCAAGTCAACCCCTTTATCTTTCAATGAGTAAACGATCACTTGACCGCCAGGGAATTCACCTTTTTCTGCCTTGTTAGCAATATCTTTTACAGTTGTACCAACTTGTTTCAAAGTAGATACAAGAACAAAGTTTGATTCTTTGCCATCTTTAGAAGTGTATTTACCTTCTGCTTCTTGGTCACGGTCAACACCGATAACCCAAACTTTTTCATTTTCAGGACGGCTTTCGTTGAGTGATTTTGCTTCTGCAAAGACACCTGCACCTGTACCACCAGCTACTTGGTAAACAATATCTGCACCAGCTGCGTATTGTGCCGCTGCAATTGTTTTACCTTTAGCGGCATCACCAAATGAACCAGCATAGTCAACTTGTACTTTGATAGATGGGTCTACTGACGCAACACCAGCCTTGAATCCTGCTTCAAAACGAGAGATAACTTCTGATTCCATACCACCTACAAAACCAACTTGTTTTGTTTTAGTTGTTTTGGCTGCGGCCACACCAGCGAGGTAACCTGACTCATTATCAGCAAATGTTACACTAGCAACATTCTTTTTATCTTTAATCACATCATCAATCAAAACATAGTTCAAATCAGTGTGCTCTTCTGCTGCATCTTTAACTGCATTGTGAAGGGCAAAACCAACACCGAAGATTAGGTTGTAGCTTCCAGCAGCTTGTTGCAAGTTGTTAGCATAGTCAGCTTCACTTGTTGATTGGAAGTAAGTGAAACCTTTATCTTTTGCAAGATTGTGTTCTTTACCCCAAGCCTGCAAACCTTCCCAAGCTGATTGGTTGAATGATTTATCATCAACACCACCAGTATCAGTGACGATTGCTGCTTTTGTCTTCACATCAGAAGATGAAGCTGCCTTACGAGAAGAGCGGTTACCACATGCAGCAAGTCCAACTGCTGCCACTGCAACTAGACCAAGGCCTAGCCATTGTTTCTTGTTCATTACTGAACCTCCTAAATAAGATGTGCAACGATGTTGCAAGTATGGATTGGTTGGCCACAAGGACCGTGCCACTCAGAGAGCGACTCAGACTAGTTTAAGTCTGTAAAAGAATATGGAAGTAACTCCCCGACCGTCATCTCGACCGTCGATTTATCTTTTGCGACTAAGGTCACTTTTAGATCTTGTTCAAAAAATTCGACCATTACTTGGCGACAAGCACCACATGGTGAAATCGGTTTTTCAGTTTGACCATAGACAATCAATTCTGAAAATTCTCTTTGCCCTTCAGATACAGCCTTAAAAATGGCTGTTCTCTCACCGCAATTGGTCAAAGGATAGCTAGCATTTTCGATATTCACTCCCGTGTAAACACTTCCGTCTTTGGCTACTAAAACTGCTCCGATAGGAAAGTGAGAATAGGGGACATAGGCATGTTTGCTGGTTTCAATTGCCAGTTCAATCAACTCAGTAGTCGCCATCTGCCAATTCTCCTTTTAAAATGGCTACCCCAGCTGACGTTCCGATACGGGTCGCCCCTGCTTCCACAAAGGCAAGAGCATCTGCATAAGAACGAGCTCCACCAGCGGCCTTGACCCCCATTTCAGGACCAACTGTTTCACGCATTAATTGAACATCTGCCACCGTCGCACCACCAGTTGAAAAGCCAGTAGATGTTTTAACAAAATCAGCTCCAGCTTTTTGAGCTAATTGGCAAGCCACAACTTTTTCTTGGTCGGTCAGCAGGCAAGCTTCA
Organism: Streptococcus sp. 1449; assembly: GCF_013276805.1. NCBI lineage: Bacteria > Bacillati > Bacillota > Bacilli > Lactobacillales > Streptococcaceae > Streptococcus > Streptococcus sp. 1449. The sequence continues at coordinate 20,808 of NZ_VMLS01000004.1, read as the reverse complement.
ATAATGACTTTCACTAACTTGTCACCACTTGCTTCCACGACTGCGCGAATATCTGACTCAACCAAATCAAGATTACCTGTTTTGAGAGCCCCAACATTGATCACCATATCAATCTCGTCTGCACCATTTTGAATAGCTTCTTTGGTTTCAAAAGCTTTCACAGCTGAAGTTGTTGCTCCCAAAGGGAAACCTACTACTGTACAGACCTTGACATTTGAGTCTTCAAGCCCTTTTTTAGCATGTTCAACCCAGGTCGGATTGACGCAAACACTGGCAAAATCATACTCCCTAGCCTCAGACAACAAACAATCAATTTGATTTTCTGTTGCATCTTGTTTTAAAAGCGTATGATCGATATATTTATTTAATTTCATATTCGGATTCTCCTGCGGTTTATGAGATGATTTCTATAATTTCTCGTAAACTTTGCACCCTATCATTTATTTTAACATATTTTTGAAAATCTGTAACTAGCTGAGGAGAAATTTTTCCATTTGTGTATACTTTGGCAACAATTTCTCCCTTTTGAACGGAATCTCCAACTTTCTTTTCAAAAACAATTCCTGTTTCATAGTCCAAGGCATCAGACTTAACTGCACGACCAGCACCCAGTCTCATAGCATAAAGTCCAAATTCCATTGCTGGAAGAGCTGAAATGACACCCGTTTCCTGAGCAGGGATTTCCACCACATGGGCTACATTTACAGGACGATAGAGGTCTTCCAAGTCTCCACCTTGGGCTTGGACCATCTCCTCAAACTTAGTCAGTGCTTGACCATTCTCAAGATGTTGGCGAACTTCTTCAACTGTCTTGTTAACATTTGCCAAACCAAGCATAATTTGAGCCAACTCACATATGAAGTGGGTAATATCCTGACGGCCTTGACCTTGTAAAATCTCCAATGCTTCAAGGATTTCCAGGCGATTTCCAATCGCTCGTCCCAAGGGCTGACTCATATCCGTAATGACTGCAACTGTTTTACGGCCTACTGCTTTCCCTAAATCCACCATGGTTTGAGCCAGTTCACGCGCCTCATCAACCGTCTTCATGAAGGCACCCTCACCGACAGTCACATCTAGCAAAATAGCATCCGCCCCTGCCGCAATTTTCTTGCTCATCACCGAACTCGCAATCAAAGGAATCGTGTCGACAGTTGCGGTCACATCACGAAGGGCATAGAGAAGCTTATCTGCTTTAACAAGCTGGTCTGATTGCCCAATGACAGATACACCAATGTCCTGTACCTGACGAATGAAATCCTCTTGACTACGTTCCACTTGATAGCCCTTGATAGACTCCAATTTATCAATTGTTCCACCAGTATGGCCGAGACCACGACCACTCATTTTTGCTACAGGCACACCGAAGCTAGCAACAAGAGGAGCTAAAATCAAGGTTACCTTATCGCCGACACCACCAGTAGAATGCTTGTCAACTTTCACACCATCAATGGCAGATAGGTCAAACTCTTGCCCAGTCTTGACCATCTTCATAGTCAAATCAGAAATTTCACGAGTCGTCATTCCTTTAAAATAAACAGCCATAGCAAAAGCAGACATCTGATAGTCAGGAACAGTTCCTAACACATAGCTTTCAACTAGCCATTCGATTTCACTCGAAGTCAGTTCTTGACCGTCTCGTTTCTTTTGGATTAAATCAACTGCTCTCATTCTTTCACACTTCTAAGGATATAGTATCCCTTATCTTTTTTGACGATTTCACAATTGCCAAACACTTCCTCCATCTTTGACTTGGCGCTTGGAGCCCCTTGTTTTTTCTGGATAACAATTGTTAAATCCCCACCAGTTTCCAAGAAATCTTTACTTTTCTCAATGATTTCATGAACTACTTGCTTGCCCGCACGGATAGGAGGATTGGAAATGACATGGTCAAATGTGCCTTCAACTTGTTCATAGATGTTGGACTGGAAAATCGTCGCTTCTACTTTATTTCGTTCAGCATTTTGTCGCGCCAAATCCAAGGCACGATTATTGATATCGACCATGGTCGCCTGAACGCCATAAGCCTTAGCTAAAGACAAGCCCAAAGGTCCGTAACCACAGCCTACATCAAGGACAGTTTCTCCTTGGTTGACCTCAAGACACTTGAGCAAGAGTTGACTTCCAAAGTCAATCATTTTCTTGCTAAAAACACCCGCATCTGTCAAAAAGGTCATTTTTTCTCCCAATAAGTCCACTCTTAACTCATGAATGTCGTGAGTAGCGTCAGGATTTTCTGCATAATACATTTTACTCATGAAACTATTTTACCATAATTTGACTTAAATTGTAAATCGTTTACAAACTGATAATAAAACGAAAAAGACTGAAGAAAGCTAGCCAAGAAGACCTTTTCTTCAATCTCTTTCAATTATTGGAAACGAATGACAAATCATGTAGGAGCAGATATCTCATAGTCTATTGTCTGTAATTAGGCTCATTTTTATGACTATTGCTTAACCTTCAAATACTTTATTATCAACAAAATTCCCAACAGGATGTTTAGATAAAAGCCCAACTGATAAGTTTGTGTCAGGATTTCCAAACTTGTCCAAAGTCGTATCAAATCTTCTAGCGATCTTCTAGCGAAATAACCCTCTGTCGCAATCCATAGAACTAAAAAGAAATAACTACCAGCAGCAAGCCATTTCGTCCACCGTTTTTTTAGGAAGAAAGCAATCAAAAGCGAACAGATAAAGACAGCTGTTACAATGGCATGTTCCATCAAAAAAGTAAAACCGTAATAGATTTCCACAAAGCGTCTACCATTATCCGCATTGACTCCTTTTATAAAAGGTAAGGCAAAACTTAAAATAAAACAGAGTTCCAATAGGTAAGGTTTCAAGATTTTCATAGTACACCTCCTATAAGTTATAAACCCCAAAGCCCCCTTTATAGCTGATAAGTCAGTAGAAAGCAGCTCCTACTTCATCAATAAATTGTTCATCCTCTATCTACTTATATTATATACTATTGACTTACCACATTCTTACCACATTCAAGAAACCGCTTTATTTTTTTAGCTTTTTATGGTATGATAGACAAAATATCTAGGGGAAAACAAATGACCAACGAATTTTTACATTTTGAAAAAATCAGCCGCCAGACTTGGCAATCCTTACATCGAAAGACAACACCTCCTTTGACAGAAGAAGAATTGGAATCTATCAAGAGTTTTAATGACCAAATCAGTCTTCAAGACGTTACAGATATCTATCTCCCTTTGGCTCATCTAATTCAGATTTACAAGCGAACTAAGGAAGATTTAGCCTTTTCAAAAGGAATTTTCCTCCAACGTGAAAGCAAATCTCAGCCTTTTATTATTGGGATTTCTGGGAGTGTTGCTGTTGGAAAATCAACAACCAGTCGCCTACTTCAAATCCTACTGTCCCGTACACTTACAGATGCTACGGTTGAGTTGGTAACAACTGACGGCTTTCTCTATCCCAACCAGACCTTGATTGAACAAGGGATTTTAAATCGTAAGGGATTTCCTGAAAGCTATGATATGGAAGCTCTTCTCAACTTCTTGGACTGCATCAAAAATGGACAAGATGTGGATATTCCTGTCTATTCTCATGAAGTCTACGACATCGTACCTGAGGAAAAGCAAAGTGTCAAAGCTGCTGATTTTGTGATTGTTGAAGGAATCAATGTCTTTCAAAATCCACAAAACGAACGTCTCTATATCACTGACTTCTTCGACTTTTCCATCTATGTTGATGCTGGAGTGGATGATATTGAGAGTTGGTATCTGGACCGTTTCTTGAAAATGCTGAGCCTAGCCCAAAACGACCCTGATAGCTACTATTATCGTTTTACTCAGATGCCGATTGGGGAAGTGGAGTCCTTTGCCCATCAGGTCTGGACCAGTATCAATCTCACAAATCTACAAAATTATATTGAACCAACCAGAAATCGTGCGGAAGTGATTCTTCATAAAAGCAAGAACCATGAAATCGATGAAATTTACTTAAAAAAGTAATTTTCCCTTGTCAAAACGTAAGTTTTCAGATATAATGGTATAGTTAGTAAATATGGAGGTAAGAACATTGGCAAACATTAAATCAGCTATCAAACGCGCTGAATTGAACGTTAAACAAAACGAAAAGAACTCAGCTCAAAAATCAGCTATGCGTACTGCTATCAAAGCTTTCGAAGCAAACCCATCTGAAGAACTTTTCCGTGCTGCTAGCTCAGCTATCGATAAAGCAGAAACTAAAGGTTTGATTCACAAAAACAAAGCAAGCCGCGATAAAGCTCGTCTTTCAGCTAAACTTGCTAAATAAGAAACAGTCCATAGAGGCTGTTTTTTTGTCTCCAAATAGGAAAAGGTAGAAAATGAAAATTGCAATTATCGGATATTCTGGTGCTGGTAAGTCAACGCTAGCTGAAAAGTTATCTCTCTACTACTCCATCCCAAAACTTCATATGGACACACTCCAATTTCAACCTGGTTGGCAAGACAGTGACCGTGATTGGATGTTAACCGAGATGAAAAATTTTCTCACCAAGCATGAAGCTTGGGTCATCGATGGTAATTATTCTTGGTGTTTTTATGAGGAAAGAATGCAGGAAGCTGACCAAATCATCTTTCTCAATTTTTCACCATTTACCTGTCTCTTTCGAGCTTTTAAGCGTTATCTTAAATACCGGGGAAAAGTCAGAGAAAGTATGGCTAAGGGATGCCCCGAGCAATTCAACTGGGAATTTATTCGTTGGATTCTCTGGGATGGTCGAACAAAAAATGCTAAGGATAGATACCAATATTTAAACAATACTTACCCAGAAAAGATGCGTATTCTCCATTCTCAAGCAGAGATTGATTATTTCTTGCAATCTCTTAAAAAATAGACGATAGAGCAACATTTCATTAAGGTCACAGTATGAACTGAATGACTAAAAAAGGAAGATTTTCATCCAGAAAGTCTTCCTTTTGTGTTCTCTTTTATTCAGCAATCAAGGTTTCTAGACCAACCTTCATCATATCTGTGAAGGTATTTTGGCGTTCTTCTGCAGTTGTGTCTTCGTCTGGATTGACCAAACTATCAGATATGGTCATGATAGCAAGCGCATCAACATGGTGCTGAGCAGCCAGATAGTAAAGAGCTGCTGCTTCCATTTCCACAGCCTTGACTCCCCATTTACCAAGCTCGATGTTCTTTTCAAAGTAGTTTGAATAAAAGACATCAGAAGACAAAACGTTCCCAACGTGGGTGGTCATACCGAGTTCTTTGGCGATATGGTAAGCCTTATCTAGCAAATCAAAGCTAGCGATTTGTGGGAAATCGTACTGTGGCCAGTCATTGCGGATGATGTTAGAGTTGGTTGCAGCTGCCTGAGCCAAAACCAATTCACGGACGTGAACATCTTCATTCAAAGAACCCGCAGTTCCCACACGAATCAATTTCTTCACACCGTAGTCAACAATCAACTCACGCGCATAAATCGAAATAGATGGCATTCCCATCCCAGTTCCCATAACAGATACACGGTGGCCCTTGTAAGTACCAGTGTAACCAAACATGTTACGCACTTCGTTAAAACAAACAGCATCTTCAAGGAAATTCTCCGCAATAAACTTAGCACGAAGAGGATCCCCAGGAAGAAGAATTTTATCAGCAATTTCACCCTGCTGAGCAGCAATATGGATAGACATAATTTATGATACAAAGAGCGACAAGAAAACGACTGAAAATTAGGAATCTGACGAGAAATCCTGATTTTTCAGTCAGATTATCTATTTTCCAAGTTTTCCGCTCGTGTTCAAATCAGAACACACGCTCTACCTTTCTTTATTTTATATTGAGAAAGATACCAAACCCGTCAAAAAGCAAAGGGAAAATAGGAGTTGAGTGCAGTGAGCGATGCTCGCTAGACCAACTATCTTTTTCCCACTGCTTTTAGGGTGGGGTCAATTCCTTTCTTTCTTAACTTTGATGATATTGAGAAGATTAGACCGGATTCAATTCAAACCCGAACTCCCCTTCTCTTCTGAGTTTTTAGAAAAGTTTTCCGCTCGTGTTCAAATCAAAACACATGCTCTACCTTTCTTTTTTATATTTTATATTGAGAAAGATACCAAACTCGTTAAAAAGCCAAAGGGAAAATAGGAGTGGGGCGCAGTGAGCGATGCTCGCTAGACCAACTATCTTTTCCCACTGCTTTTATGATGGGTTCAATTCCTTTCTTAATTTTGATAATATTGAGAAGAGTAGATCGGATTCAATTCAAACCCGAACTCCCCTTCCTTTCTAAGTTTTTCCGCTCATGTTCAAATTAGAACACGCGCTCTACCTTTCTGTTTATACTCTTTGAAAATCTCTTCAAATCACGTCAACGTCGCCTTGCCGTAGGTATGGTTACTGACTTCGTCAGTTCTATCCACAACCTCAAAACAGTGTTTTGAGCTGACTTCGTCAGTTCTATCCACAACCTCAAAACAGTGTTTTGAGCTGACTTCGTCAGTTCTATTTACAACCTCAAAGCAGTGCTTTGAGCAGCCTGTGGCTAGTTTCCTAGTTTGCTCTTTGATTTTCATTGAGTATTAATTTTGTTCTCTCACAGATAGCTACCTGAGTCCTATTCGAGCTCAGGTAGTACTTCTCTTATAAACTAAATCATCTCATTCTTGAATAGTAGGATTTTTTACAAGACATCGTCATCAGAAATCTTAGAATTTAATGTTGTTCCCCAATGGGTAATTTTACGGTGGGGTTGAGTTAAAATTGGTCTGTTTTCATAGATTGTTTGCCACCTATTCCATAGTAGACCTGTCTTTTTCTCAATCTTAATTCGCAGATTTCTCATATTTTCTTTGATTGGGAGGTTGAGGACAAAACCTGCAGTCTGGTTGCGACCGTTTCCTTCCCAAGAACGACTACGAACAACTTGGTTTCCATCTTTGTCTACTGTAACTTCTTCCCAAGTGATAGAGTAGCGGGCAATGTAAGCTCCACTATGTTGAATTGTCAATGTTTTATCTTTGGCAGGAGTCTGACTGATTGGTTGAACTGGCTTAGAAACTTGTGTCGCCGTCTCACCATTCGTAGCTATAAAGCGGAAAACTTCTACTTCTGCAAGACTGAGGGCTTGATTGTTCTTACGTAGTTGCACACGAACACGGCGTCCCAATTTCCCATTTAATTGAACATCCAAGCTCGCTCCGTCAAGTTTAGAAACATACTGTCTAGCAACTTCTTTCCCTTTTTCATCATATAAAATCACATCAAAGTCTGACAGACGTTTAGAAAGTTCTCCATCCCCACGGTTATGAAGGCGAACAAGTCCTACCTGTTCTGTACGACCTAAATCAACTTCCCACCAAGGCTGGTTTTCAAATTTTGTATGGGTAATTGATTGCTGGCTATAACTACTATTGGCATTGCCATCCAAGGCACGACTAGCATCTCCTCCAAAATCAGTAGAACTTTGCTTAGCTTGTTTTTTCCAAGCGATATTCTCAGCACGATATACTTGGACTTCTGCAAGACTGAGGGCATTATAGCCTTCTAGCTCAATTCGAACATAGCGCGCTTTTTTATGGTTAATCGCAATTTGTGCTGACACATCTTTAAGAGATGTTATGCGTTTTCTCTCAATTTCTTTACCAGAACTGTCTAAAAGAATGACATCAAAGTTTGCCAATCTATCCTGAGCAGTGTCTGTTCGGTTGTAAATATTGATTTGGCGAATGGTTTCTTCTTTAGCCAAATCTACTTGCCACCAAGGCTTAGATTGGAAGTTGGTATGAGTGACAGAATTGTGACCATAGTTACCATCAACTTTGCCATCCACAGCTCTTCTAGCATCTCCTCCGAAAGCTGTCGAACTTTGAGTAACCTGTTTTCCTAAGGCAATATTTTCCATTGGTTCAGCGCTTGGTTGACTAGAAGATTGAGGCAGAGCCTGTTTCTTAAAGAATCGCACTTTATCCAATTTCGGATCACGATAACCATGTTTGTCTAAGGTAGCTCGTTTACCAATATTAAAGTTAAGAATATCATTCATTCGACTTTCAAAATAGCCACGAGAACGGTGTTTAAAGCGTGAATTACCTGTAAATGTAACAATATCACGATCATTATGAATCAAGGGAGTCACAACATTATCATTATCAACCACATAATGCTTAATTTTTCCACTAACAGCTAATTTACGGCTTTCCAAACCAACATCCCAGAAATCATTCTCAGCATTCCAAACCGCTCTGGAAGTAATCACTTTAGGCGCACTGAAAGTCGTCACTTTTCGCAATACATGGTTATAAAAATCAGGATATTTTTGGTAAGCTTCAACCGCTGCAATCTGAGCTAGGTAGCCTCCAAGAGAATGGCCTGTCATATACAACTTGGTAATACTTGTATCCTTGGCTAATTCCCCAACAACCTTGCGGATATCATCCGCTTGCGCTGGTTTATTTCCTCCTAACAAAACAAAATCTGCACTTAAATCTTTCGCATCATTCCGTCTTGTTCCACGTATAGCCAACATGTGCACCGTTCCATCTTTGAGATAAGGAAGGTCGCTCTTGGTCTCAAATAAGAAAGCATCCAAGCCACTATCTGTATGGTAGGCTTTTTTCATCTTCCAGAAAGAAGCCAATTCATTGTGCATGAGTTTGTATTCTTGACGGTCAAGATAGAGACTAGGGAAAGGATTCTTATGATCTAAAATTTTCTCAATATAATCATCGTCTCGATAGGCTAACTCCATAAAGAGAAGAGAATCACGGTCTGTGACATACCATTCTTTCTTATTGTCATCTTCTCCATCTGCCAAACCATCCCCATCACTGTCTGCTAGCAAGGGATGACTGTTATATCCTAGATAATCCTTACCATCTTTGTTGTAAACATAAAGTTCATCTTTGTTTTTGATGCCATCTTGGTCATCATCCCCTTCCAAATCAAGAACTTTTTCACCGTAGAGAGATTCATCAATCAAATCATTTTCTAAATGCAATTCCCCTTTGGAAATCTTCACCAAATCTTCTGCTGTTAGAGAACGAGTATTTGTTGGTTTTTCTGTCACAGCTTCTTCTTTAGTTTCTTCTACAGGAGCAAGAATAGGTAAGTATTGAGCTGGCTCGGTTATCTCTACTTTTGACTCTTCCCTTTTGTTTTCAAGAACTTCACTTGCTTCCGGAAGCGTTTGAGGAGCTAGTCTTGACTCCTCTCTAAGAGGAGTTTCTAGTTTTGGAGTAGCATTTTCCGGCTCTCTCAATTCCTCCTTAGAATCTAGCACTCTTGTTGCCACTTCAGATGTTACATCTTGCTGTAGTTCATTGGCTGAAATTCCAGCTGGAGCTAGAAATGCAAAGCCGACTGCAACAGATACAACTCCGATACTTAATTTTTTTATGCCAAAGCGCATCATTCGTTGACCAATTTTCATTATTCTTTATCTTTCTTTTCGTTTATTTATAAGCAGACTCAAACTAAATCTCCTTGTGCTATATATAGGACAAGGCTAAGAAATTCAGAAAGTAAATTCATTCTTATCTTTCCTTATCATCCTAGTCTGCTTGGCTAGGAAACTAATGCTAGCATCCTAGAATCTTATCTTTCACAATGCTAACTATCAGACTCTTTCAGTTACAAGAGTAGGAAGAAACCCATAGTCTACCTATGTTTCTTCTTTGTTCCGAATAGTCAACCATGAAAGGAAAGAGGCATTCCCCCTTTTAAATCTTTTTTCTTACAATTCTGCAAGAATCGCTTTAAGCAAGCCTTTAAAGTCACCTTTGACACGTTCGGTTACTTCTACAACTTCTTCGTGATTGAGTTCTTCTTGGAAACCAGCCGCAAAGTTAGTAATACATGAAATTCCTAGAACTTTCAAACCTGAATGGGCTGCCACGATCACTTCAGGAACCGTAGACATACCAACTACATCTGCTCCCAGTGTCTTATAAGCACGAATTTCTGCTGGTGTTTCATAAGTTGGACCAGTTACACCGATATAGACACCTTCATCAAGCTTGATACCCTGTTTTTTAGCCACTTCATGGGCAGTAGCACGGTATTCTGGAGTGTAGGCCTTAGACATATCTGGGAAACGTGGACCAAAGTCATCCAAGTTTTCACCCATCAATGGATTTTGCCCCGTCATATTGATATGATCTGAGATAGCCATCAAAGTACCAGGGCCATAACCAATACCACCAGCTGCATTGGTTACAATAACACCTTCACATCCAAGAACTTTCATGACACGTACTGGGAAGGTCACAACTTCCAGAGGATTTCCTTCGTAGAAATGGAAACGTCCTTGAAGAGCCAAGACCTTGCGACCTGCCAGTTCACCATATACCAATTTCCCAGCGTGACCAACTACTGTCGAACGGCCCCAGTTTGGAATCTGAGCATAGTCTACTACAACTGGATTTTCGATTTCTTCTGCCAATTCTCCAAGTCCTGATCCAAGGATTAGACCGAACTCAGGCGTTTGGATTCCCTTTTCTTTCAGGAAAGCAGCTGTTTCATTTATTCTATCTAAAAATGTCATTGTGTGTCTCCTTTATTAGTTTTTAGCATTTGACCGGTTTTGTCAAAGGTTTTTGCATTGCGAATGGTAATATGGCGATAGAAAGGCATCTTGAGCAAGTACTTGTGATAGGCAGTCTTAGAGTAGGATTCTTCAGAGAATTTCCCCCAGAAAATCCCAAGTCTTCCAAAATGAAGAACTTCATCTTCCAGTTTCAAACTATCTACTTTCTCAATGACTTGATCCACATCCAAACTCTCCGTGTAGAAGAGAAAATCTTTTCGTGCCAAGTCTCTGTTCCACCAAGCTGGTAGATTTTCAAGTTCCGCCTCAAAGTCCTCTAGACTCAGTAAAGAAAAGCTCTGAATAAATGGATAATGGACTGCAAAGAAAGTCTCTAGCTTTTCAACCAATTGGGCTTTGGAATCTATCGAAGTAAAGAAAATATTGCCACTATTGATGTAGCTCTCAACCTTTTCCAGTCCCAAGTTTGTCAATTCTTGACGAAGCTCCGCCATGACGACCTTATTCTTACCACCAACATTGATACCTCTCACCAGCAAAGCATAGCGCGTCATCTTATACCAATTTATCTAAGAAACTTTCCCCAATCATAGCAGTTTCCACACCAAAGTTATCGGCAACAGTCGCTGAAATATCTGCAAAATGTCCTACTGGAATGAGACCATTTCCTTTAAAGGCAGGGCTATAGGCCAACAATGGAATATATTCCCGAGTGTGATCCGTTCCTGCATACGTTGGGTCATTTCCATGGTCCGCAGTAATCAAGAGAAGGTCATTCTCTCTCATAGCTGCGATAATTTCAGGTAAGCGTTCATCAAACTCATGCAAACAATCACGGTAACCGTGAGCATTACGACGATGGCCGTAAAGGGCATCAAAGTCAACTAGGTTTGTGAATGAGAATCCTTTTTCAAACTCAGCAAGTCCCATAGTCTTCAATAGTGTATCAATTCCATGACTATTTGACTTGTTGTGACCCATGTCATGGTTGATACCAGCACCGTTAAAGATATCGTTGATTTTACCCACAGCATAAGTATCGATACCAGCCTCATTCAATTTATCCAAAACAGTTGGGGAAAATGGAGATACAGCCAAGTCACGACGGTTTGCCGTACGAGTGAAGTTACCTGGTTCACCTACATAAGGGCGAGCAATGATGCGACCAAGAAGGGCAGGACGCTCAAGGGTAATCGAACGAGCGTATTCACAGATACGGTACAATTCATCCAAAGGAATAATGTCTTCGTGGGCAGCAATCTGCAAAACAGGGTCAGCTGAAGTATAGATAATCAACTCTCCAGTTTCCATCTGACGTGGTCCAAAATCATCGATAACGGCTGTTCCTGAGTAAGGTTTGTTGGCTTCACGAATGACCTTACGTCCTGAGAATTCTTCGATTTTTGTCAAGATTTCTTCTGGGAATCCGTTCCAGAAAGTATCGAAAGGCTCCGTAATGTTGAGTCCCATGATTTCCCAGTGCCCAGTCATGGTGTCCTTACCAAGGGATACTTCTTCCAATTTTGTTGCATATCCAGTTGGATTGCTTTCTGCCGGTACTGTCTTAAGAGGAGTTTCACGAGGAATATTTCCAAGACCGATTTTAGCCATATTTGGCACATTCAAACCAACTGTTTTGGAAATGTGTCCCAGTGTGTCAGAAGCTCCATCTGGAACCCCTGCATTGACAAAGTTATTAGCATCTGGTGCTGCACCGATTCCTACAGAATCCAGTACCACCAAATGAATACGATTAAATTTAGACATCTTATGCCCCCTTCTATTTTTCTTTTCTTGAGGTTAAAATCTGAACCCCATCTCGTCCAGCAACGATTACTTTATCCACCATTTGGTTGAATAAACCGTGTTCTACGACACCAACGACATGGTCCAATTCTTGTCCGAGAGCAATTGGATCTTCGATGACATCCAAGTCAAGGTCAATGATAAAGTTCTGCATATCGGTCACAAAACGTTGGCCATCTTTTTCACGGAAGCTTGGTTTGTAGCCAGCTCGTTCAAAATGACGAAAGACCTGCTCTGCACCATACTGAACCACTTCTACTGGCAATTTAAAAGCACCTAGTTTTTCGACCAGCTTGCTTTCATCCACCACCCAAATGTATTCTTTTGATGGTGTTGCGACCACCTTTTCCATGAGAAGGGCACCACCACCGCCTTTAATTCCATTAAACTGACTATCCACTTCATCCGCGCCATCAACCGTCACATCGACAAAGTCTACTTGGTCAATAGACTTGAGCGGGATATTAAGGCCTTCTGCCTGTTTAGTGGTCACACTAGAAGTTGTTACAGCTGTAATCTGCAATCCTTCTTCCTTGATACGACGACCGATTTCTTCTACAAAATAATAGGCAGTCGAGCCTGTTCCAAGTCCAACGACCATTCCATCGCTCACGAACTCAGCAGCCTTGATACCTGCCATTTTCTTCAGATTTTCCACCGATTTACCTCCATCATTCTCAGTTCTTATTCTACTATGAAATCGCTTTTTATTCAAGTAAAAAGATCAAATTTACATTTTTTATCAATCTTTCTTTGAAAACATGCATTTTATTTTTATAAAACGAATAAAAATGAATTTATCTTTTATGTATTTGCTTTGTTCATCTCTTTCCAGTTCCAAAAACAAGACCTTAACTTTGATACGTCTAGTTTAGCATTAAAGCAGGCGCATTTCAAGAATCATAAATTAAGAGAAGGAAGTGGGTTTATCTATCTATTTTAAACAAGTTTATCTTTGCTTACCCTCTCTTGTTGACAAATAATTTTCATTACTTTAGGAATACAATTACTAATCTCCGTTGGCAAAACCACATACTGTTCTTGAGCTAGTTCTTGGGCAATAGCTGAATGAAGATGGGTCGCTACCGTCACACATTCGTAGAGACTGGCCTGTCGGAATTGGCCTGCAAATCCTGCAATCATTCCAGCGATAGTATCTCCCATTCCCCCAGTCGCCTGATAGGGACCACCAACCTGTAACTGGTAATAATCAGATTGGCTAGCTTGCCAAATACGAGTAGCCGGACCTTTCTCCACCAAAATTGTTCCTTGAGGAAATGAAGTCAGGGCACTAGCTGTTGCATCTTCCTTTTGCTTTTCAATAGCAATACCAGACAGCTTTTCCCATTCTTTTTGGTGGGGAGTTAGGATAAGCTGGTTAGACGGAAACGACAAACTTGTCCTAGCAAGAATGGTCAGGGCACCACCATCTACAATCAAAATCTGATTCTGTTTTAAGCTAGCAAAGACCTGTTTGACTAGATCTTCTCCAAAAGCATCGTCTCCTAAACCAGGTCCCAGCAAGACAACTTCTGCCTTCTCCAACTGCTCTTTTAACAATTGCTTGTCTTGAAGAGAAAATGCCATAGCCTCAGGTAAATGGCTGTGCAGAGCTGGAATATTTTCCCTGTCCGTTCCAACGGTCACCAATCCTGCACCACTCTTAACAGCAGCTAGTGCAGCCATAATGATAGCACCTCCATAAGGATAAGTGCCACCAAGCAGCAGCAGACGACCATGGTCTCCTTTATGACTTGTACGAGAACGTTCAATAATAACTTTTTCTAGTAAAGTTTGATCAATCACTTTCATCGTTTTTTCCTCTCGCTTTTATTATACAACAAAAAGGAGGCGCAGACCTCCTTTTGTAATCTTATATCTAAAATTTAATACTCATTTCTGCCATTTCAGATATAGCTATAGAAAATACACTCTCTTCAGCGATTTTTCTCTTATTTTCTATCCAATGTCCGAAGTGCTGCCTGATAAGTTTGCTCCATTAGCATGGTAATGGTCATAGGGCCTACACCTCCAGGAACTGGTGTGATGTGGCTAGCAAGTGGGGCAACTGCCTCATAGTCAACATCTCCACAGAGCTTCCCATTTTCATCGCGGTTCATACCGACATCAATGACAACCGCACCTGGTTTGACAAAGTCAGCAGTCACAAACTTGGCACGACCAATTGCGACCACAAGAATATCTGCTTTTGCAGCCACCTTGGCAAGATTATGGGTGCGTGAGTGGGTCAAGGTCACTGTTGCATTTTTGGCCAAAAGAAGCTGGGCCATGGGTTTTCCAACGATATTAGAACGACCGATGACGACCGCATTTTTACCTTCCAATTCAATCCCATATTCATGAAACATTTCCATAATTCCTGCAGGTGTCGAAGGAATCATAACTGGATGTCCAGACCAAAGACGTCCCATGTTTAGGGGATGGAAACCATCCACATCCTTTTCTGGGTCAATGGCCAACAAAACCGCCTCTTCATCAATGTGTTTTGGTAATGGCAACTGGACCAAAATCCCATGCCAAGCTGGATCTTGATTGTATTTGGCAATCAAGTCTAACAATTCCTCTTGAGTAATGGTATCTGGAACTCGCACTACTTCGCTACGGAAACCAGCCGCAAGAGCTGACCTCTCCTTGTTGCGAACGTAGACTTGGCTGGCAGGATTATCTCCCACCAAAATCACTACCAAACCAGGCACTAGACCTGTTTCTTCTTTTAGTTTTGCAGTCTTTTCAGCCAACTGTCCTTGTAATTTAGCTGCTAAAGCCTTCCCATCAATAATCTGTGTCATATCACTTCTCTTTTCTTTCAAATATCTTCCATTATACCAAAAACTGCCAGCACCCTCTAACACTTCTTTCCTAGGCTATCCTATAGTTTCAAACTATAAGAAAAAGCTCTGGTTGAGCTTTTCACTAATCTTGTCTTGAAATTTTAAAATAGATTATAAAACCTTACTCAAGAAATCTTTAGTCCGTTGTTCTTGGGTTTGTTCAAAAATCTGTTCTGGTGTTCCATCCTCAACAACCACACCGTCTGCCATAAAGATGACACGGTCTGCCACCTCACGGGCAAATCCCATTTCATGTGTTACGATAACCATGGTCATTCCTGATTTGGCTAGATCTTGCATAACAGCCAATACCTCACCTACCATTTCAGGATCCAAGGCTGAAGTTGGCTCGTCAAAGAGCAAAACATCTGGTTCCATGGCCAAACCACGTGCTATGGCAATCCGTTGTTGCTGTCCACCTGACAAACTCTGTGGATAAGCAGTTGCCTTATCTGGTAAACCAACTTTTTCCAAAAGTTCCTGAGCTCTCTTCTCAGCAACTGCCTTGCTTTCACCTTTGGTCTTGATAGGTGACAAGGTGATATTTTCCATCACAGTCATATTAGGAAAGAGATTGAATTGTTGGAAAACCATCCCCATCTTCTCACGCATGGCAAACAGGTCATTCTTCTTGTCCGTAATATCGACTCCCTCAAAGATAACCTTTCCTTTAGTTGCTTCTTCCAACAAATTCATAGAGCGAAGCAAGGTAGATTTCCCGCTCCCTGAAGGACCGATGATAACGACAACTTCTCCTCTTTTAATCTCGAGGTTGATGCCCTTCAATACTTCATTCTTTCCAAATGATTTATGTAAATTTTCAATTTTTATCAAGGTTTCTGTCATTATTTCTTATCTCCTTGTCCCATACGTTTTTCAAAAGCTTTCAAGGCTACGGTCAAAATAGAAGTCATAATCAAGTAATAAAAGGCTGCAAATAAAAGTGGTGTTAAAGGTAGATAGGTTGTTGTAGAAACTGTTGTAGCTCCGTTCCACAACTCCATGACACCGATAGCTGATAAGAGGGAGCTATCCTTGATAATGGTAATAAATTCGTTCCCCAATGCTGGCAAAATATTTTTGATTGCTTGTGGCAAAATCACATAGCGCATCGCATTTTTAGGACGAATCCCTAGCGAATAAGCCGCCTCTAGCTGACCTTTTGGAACTGCATTGATTCCAGCACGAACAGTCTCAGAAACATAAGCACCACTGTTCATAGAGATAATCAAAATCCCTGGAATCAGACGAGAAAGATCAACACCTAAAATTCCAACCTGAATAGTCGGAGCATTGATATGCATAAGAGCAAAGGCAATCATAATCTGAACCATCATCGGTGTCCCACGGAAAATCCAAACGTACAAGTTGGCGAGCCAAACAAGCGGTTTAAACTTTGAACGTTGCCCAAAAGCCAAGACAACCCCCAAAATGGTTCCCAAAAAGACAACACAGATAGAAATGAGAACCGTCACAACAGCCCCATAGTTAAAATAAGGTAAATACTTAGGTAAAAAAGAAAAATTCATAGTCACACTGCTTTCTAAAATAGAATACTGTATGATTATAACGTATATTGAATTAAAATTCAAATCTTTTATCCAATTTATTTAAAAATCTTTAAACTAGCAGAATTAGCGAGAAATTTTAGTTTTTTTCTAGTCAAGTTGGCCTCCTTTATGGTAAAATAGTAACGATAAGAAATGAAGGAGAATCAAAATGGAATCACATTTGGTTAGAATCATCAACCGCCTTGAAGCAATGGCAAACGATGGCGGAAATTTAAAACGTAATTTTGAACGTGAAGGAGTTGTTGTTGCAGAAGTTGCGTACAGCCACGACGAAGAAAACGGCTCAATCTTTACCCTTCGTGACGTAGAAGCTCGCGAAACGTATACGTTTGATAGCATTGACTTAATTGCAATGGAGATTTACGAACTTCTCTACTAATCTAAAACAAGCTGGGATTGTCCCTGCATGTCTAACCAAAATCCTTTTTGTCTCACAAATAGGATTTTTTTATAGTCCAAATTCACAAAAATTTTCATTGTAACAACTTTTCAAAGCTGCAATCTTTTTACTTGCTTTACACCCCAATCCTGTTATAATGAGAGTATAGGAATTTGACTATTTTTGACCTTTAAACAGATCAGGATAAAGAAAGAAATGAGGTAGATGTATGCTTTGTCAAAACTGTAAAATCAACGACTCAACAATTCATCTTTACACCAATCTCAATGGAAAACAAAAACAAATTGACCTCTGTCAAAACTGCTACAAGATTATCAAAACAGATCCTAACAATAGCCTCTTCAAAGGTATGACGGATCTGAACAATCGTGACTTCGATCCCTTTGGTGATTTCTTCAATGATCTAAACAATTTCAGACCTTCTAGCAATACTCCTCCTATTCCCCCAACCCAATCAGGTGGAGGTTACGGTGGAAACGGCGGTTATGGTTCCCAAAATCGTGGATCTACTCAAACTCCGCCACCTAGCCAAGAAAAAGGCCTGCTGGAAGAATTTGGTATTAATGTAACTGAAATTGCCCGTCGTGGAGACATTGACCCCGTTATTGGGCGCGACGATGAGATTATCCGTGTCATCGAGATTCTCAATCGTAGAACCAAGAATAATCCTGTCCTTATCGGTGAACCTGGTGTCGGAAAAACGGCCGTTGTCGAAGGTCTAGCTCAGAAAATTGTCGATGGCGATGTGCCACATAAACTCCAAGGTAAACAAGTCATCCGTCTGGATGTGGTTAGCTTAGTTCAAGGAACGGGGATTCGAGGACAATTTGAAGAACGCATGCAAAAACTCATGGAAGAAATTCGCAAACGTGAAGACATCATCCTCTTTATCGATGAAATCCATGAAATTGTTGGTGCTGGTTCTGCGAGTGATGGTAATATGGACGCAGGAAATATCCTCAAGCCAGCCCTTGCTCGTGGAGAACTGCAACTGGTCGGCGCTACTACCCTCAATGAATACCGTATCATTGAAAAGGATGCTGCCCTCGAGCGTCGTATGCAGCCTGTCAAGGTTGATGAACCAACCGTGGAAGAAACAATCACTATCCTCAAAGGGATTCAAAAGAAATACGAAGACTACCACCACGTTCAATATACCGATGCTTCGATTGAAGCAGCTGCAACTCTTTCCAATCGTTACATCCAAGATCGCTTCTTACCTGACAAGGCCATTGACCTCCTAGATGAAGCTGGTTCTAAGATGAATTTGACCTTGAATTTTGTAGACCCTAAAGTCATTGATCAGCGCTTGATTGAGGCTGAAAATCTCAAGTCTCAAGCTACACGAGAAGAAGATTTTGAAAAAGCCGCCTACTTCCGTGACCAGATTGCCAAATATAAGGAAATGCAAAAGAAAAAGGTCACAGACCAGGATACTCCAATCATCAGTGAAAAAACCATTGAGCATATTATTGAGCAGAAAACCAACATCCCTGTTGGTGATTTAAAAGAGAAAGAACAATCTCAACTCATCCATCTAGCCGAAGATCTCAAGTCTCATATTATTGGCCAAGATGATGCAGTCGATAAGATTGCTAAGGCTATTCGCCGTAATCGTGTCGGTCTTGGTACGCCTAACCGTCCAATTGGAAGCTTCCTCTTTGTCGGACCAACTGGGGTCGGTAAGACAGAACTTTCCAAACAATTAGCTATCGAACTCTTTGGTTCTGCTGATAGTATGATTCGCTTTGATATGAGTGAATACATGGAAAAACACAGTGTGGCTAAGTTGGTCGGCGCTCCTCCAGGTTATGTTGGCTATGATGAGGCTGGTCAATTAACTGAAAAAGTTCGCCGCAATCCATATTCTCTCATCCTTCTCGATGAAGTGGAAAAAGCTCACCCAGATGTTATGCACATGTTTCTACAAGTCTTGGACGATGGTCGTTTGACAGATGGGCAAGGACGGACCGTTAGCTTCAAGGATGCCATCATTATCATGACCTCAAATGCAGGTACAGGTAAGTCTGAAGCCAACGTTGGATTTGGGGCTACTAGAGAAGGACGTACCAACTCTGTTCTCGGTGAACTCGGCAACTTCTTTAGCCCAGAGTTTATGAACCGTTTTGATGGCATTATCGAATTTAAGGCTCTCAGCAAGGATAATCTCCTTCAGATTGTCGAGCTCATGCTAGCAGATGTTAACAAGCGCCTCTCTAGCAACAACATTCATTTGGATGTAACTGACAAGGTCAAGGAAAAGCTGGTTGACCTAGGTTATGATCCAAAAATGGGAGCACGCCCACTTCGTCGGACTATTCAAGACTATATTGAGGACGCAATCACTGACTACTACCTTGAAAATCCAAGCGAAAAAGACCTCAAAGCAGTTCTGACTAGCAAGGGAAACATTCAAATTAAGTCTGCCAAAAAAGTTGAAGTAAAAACTTATGAAAAAGAAGTATAAATCCTATAGAAAAGGAGTAGAAAATGAAAATTTTCTGCTCTTTTTACTAAAATAACTATAAGTTCTTGACAGCTCTGCCTTTGTCCATTATGATAATAATAAAGATACTAGATAATGAGGAAAATGCAATGGCAAACCCAACTTTCGGAGAAAAAAAAGCAAATACAGACTATGTTGCACGCTATGGAGTGTATGCAGTTATCCCTGACGCTAAACAAAAACAAATTGTTCTTGTTCAAGCACCTAATGGCGCTTGGTTCCTACCAGGTGGCGAAATTGAAGTAGGTGAAAATCATCAGGAAGCCCTAAAGCGTGAATTGATTGAAGAGCTTGGTTTCACAGCTGAAATTGGTACCTATTATGGACAGGCTGATGAATACTTCTACTCTCGTCATCGTGATACCTACTACTACAATCCTGCCCACCTCTATGAAGCGACTTCTTTCAAAGAAGTGCAAAATCCACTAGAAGATTTTAATCATATTGCCTGGTTCCCTATTGACGAGGCTATCCAAAATCTTAAACGTGGTAGCCATAAATGGGCCATCCAATCTTGGAAAAAACAGCATAAGATTGACTAATACTCTTCGAGAATCTCTTCAAACCACGTCAGCGTCGCCTGACCGTAGATATGGTCACTGACTTCGTCAGTCTTANNTTTCATTGAGTATAAATCAAGCGACTTTATTCAAAAAGTGCTATAATAGAATTAGAAAATCGGAGGAAATATTATGAAGCTTATCAATACGACAAACTCACACTCGCAACTTGTAAAAAATCAGCTAGAAAGTACCGATGCAACCCTTGTTGAGGTTTATTCTGCAGGGAATACAGATGTTATTTTTACCCAAGCGCCGCTTCACTATGAAATCCTCATCTCAAACAAACACCGTGCTATTCGTGAGCCTGAAATCGAAACCATTCAAGAATTTTTCTTGAAACGTAAAATTAATAAGGACTCTATTGATGAAGCCAATATCAAGACACTCTACTCAGAGAAATTAATTGGAATTTCAATCCCAATCCAGTGAGGAAATTGAGTAAAAACTCTACTTGAGCGAAAGTCCAATAAGTCTTCCCACAATAAAACGCATAGTATTGAGGTACACTCGCTATTATGCGTTTTTATATAGTAGATTGAAACTATAATAGTACACCTCTACTTCTAAAACATTGTTAGAAATCGGTTTGAAATCGGAA
>NZ_VMLS01000039.1:0-54010 GCF_013276805.1 Streptococcus sp. 1449 | reverse complement strand
CCTGTTCGTAGAGCCACGATTTCGCTATCCCTTCCTCTGACGATTCTTATTTCCAGTGTCAGACTTAAAACGGTCTATCCCCAGACCGTTTTAATCCGCTACCTCACGATAGTCAGGCTTGGGAATCGCTATTGGGTTCACCGGTAGCAGGTGCCCACCGAGGACTTACACCTCAGATGCACGACATGCCCGTCGTACCAGAAAAGAGCAGGAAAAATTTCCTACTCCAATTTTCTACACTCGTTCTCCATCACTGTTTACTCTGTAGCCATCCACCGTCGTATTAACAGCTAGGGCACCTGAAGAGTAAGAATAATACCACTTACCAGAAACTTGATACCAGCCTGTTTTCATTGCCCCTGAACTATCCAGATAATACCACGAGCCATTTTCCTTTAACCATCCTGTCTGCATTTCACCAGATGATTTCAAATAATACCAGCTAGAACCGTCTTTCAGCCAGCCTGTTGATTTAGAACCATTTGATTTGAAATGATACCAACTACCATTTATTTTCTTCCAACCGACAGTTGGACTACTATTGGATCTATAGCTAGAGCTATTTCCTGATTGATTCTGATAATTTTGTGAAGAAGTCACTCCCTCTAGCTGTATATAGCGACGACTTCCGTTATAAGCCGTATAACTCAACCACTTGTAGCCATCTTTTTCGAGAATTTGATCATAATGAACCTTCTCCCCAGGATAATAGTAATCAATCACAGTTGCGCTAGCTAGAGGTTGATTTTTGATAGCTGACTTAGTCTTAAAATAATGTGTGCCCCCTGTTGAAGCTAAGGATTGACTAGTCCCAACACTGCCACCAGCCAAATCTTTAAAATGAATAAATCCTGTCATCGTATTTGCTTTTATACTTCGTTTATTATAGGCTTCTGTATAACCATAGTTATATTCCTCGATCTCAATCTGATCTCCCATTACATTTGACACCCAGGCAACATGCCCATAAGTTCCTGCAGTAGACCAAGCAATGGAGCCAATCGTCGGTGTATTATCTACACGATAGCCTTCACGACGAGCACGATGCCCCCATTCATTCGCATTTCCATAAGCCCTTGGAATCTCAAAACCATTGACATTACTCAAACGAAAGGCTGCGAAAGAAGTACACTGACGAGAATACATGCGCCACTGATCAATCTCCTGGCTCCCATTTTTATAATAAGCAGGATAATCATCTCCACGCGCAATCGATCCATTCCCTCCAGAGTAGGCATAGACACTATCACCCGCTGCTAGCATCAATCCTACTACTAAAAAAGAAACAAGCTTTTTAACTGACATCTTCAAGTAATAACTTGTCCCTCTTGCTATAAACGGTAAAATTTTCATTCTTCCTCCTTGAAAAATAATATAAATCGAAGATTGCCTTCACTTAAACTATTCGGAGAAAAAAGAAAAAGTGAGAAAATTTCTCACTTTAGTCCAGATAATGAATCAAATTCTTTTCTGTAAGGATATCTGAGTAGGTAAAGGATTCAACGTAAACATTAGCTTGTTTATCTCCTTCAACGTTCCCAAATTCCACAATAAATAGGGATGGATAAACTTCAATTAACTTACCCAATCTATTTTTTTGGCGCTTGCGCCCATTTTCCAAAGTCATTTCAATTACATGACCCTCATGCGCCTTGATTTCCTCTTTGATTTTTTTCATCTTGGCTACATCTGTAAATGCATCTGACATCTTATGCCTCCCTCTTTGAGATACTTGAAAATTTATTGTATTCTTTTTGGAAAATCAATTCCACAGTTCCACGAGCTCCACTACGGTTTTTCTCGATAATAACTTCCACCTTATTATTTGGTATGCCTTCCTCTTCTTCACCACCACGCTCATAGTAATCGTCGCGATAAAGAAAGGCTACGATATCAGCGTCCTGCTCGATAGACCCAGATTCACGAATATCAGACAAGACTGGTCTTTTATCCTGACGTTGTTCTACACCACGAGACAACTGACTCAGAGCGATTACTGGAACCTTCAGTTCCTTGGCTAGGATTTTCAACTGACGTGAAATTTCTGAAACTTCTTGTTGGCGGTTTTCTCGCCCAGTTCCCGTGATAAGCTGCAAGTAATCTATCAAAATCAAACCTAGATTGCCCGTTTCTTGAGCCAGTTTACGAGAACGAGAACGAATCTCTGTAATTCGAATCCCTGGCGTATCATCGATATAGATACTTGCGTTTGCTAGGTTCCCTTGAGCAATGGTATATTTTTGCCACTCCTCATCGGTCAATTGACCTGTACGGATAGAATGCGACTCAACCAACCCTTCTGCCGCTAACATACGATCGACTAGACTTTCCGCACCCATTTCCAGCGAAAAGATAGCAACCGTTTTGTCCAACTTAGTCCCAATATTCTGAGCGATATTCAAGGCAAAAGCTGTCTTACCAACCGCCGGACGAGCTGCTAAGATAATCAACTCCTCTTCATGCAGACCAGTCGTCATATGATCTAAATCACGATAGCCTGTCGCAATACCTGTAATATCGGTCGTTTGTTGCGAGCGAGCTTCCAGATTTCCAAAGTTGACATTCAACACATCTCGAATGTTCTTAAACCCGCTTCGATTAGCATTTTCACTGACATCAATCAGGCCTTTTTCTGCCTGAGCAATGATTTCATCAGCTGGTTGCGACGCTTCGTAAGCTTGATTGACAGACTCTGTCAACTTGGCGATTAATCGCCGTAACATAGCCTTTTCTGCAACGATTTTAGCATAATACTCCGCATTAGCAGAAGTTGGCACAGAATTGACAATCTCAACCAAGTAAGACAAGCCACCAATATTCTGCAAATCGCCTTGATTATCAAGAATGGTACGAACCGTTGTTGCATCTATGGCATCGCCACGATCGGATAAATCGACCATAGCTTGGAAAATCAAACGATGGGCATACTTAAAAAAGTCCCGAGACTCAATATATTCTCGCACAAAAACAAGCTTACTCTCATCAATAAAGATAGCCCCCAAAACGGATTGTTCAGCTAAGATATCTTGAGGTTGTACTCGCAACTCTTCTACTTCTGCCATCAGATTTCCCTTCCTTTTACAATCTTGTCAAGAAGGTGTAAACTTATCCTTCTTTCACACGAAGATTGATTACACTTGTGATATCTTGATAGATTTTCACTGGCACATCAATCAAACCAACTGCTCGAATCGGAGCTTGTACTTGAATATGACGTTTATCAATCTTAATTCCAAATTGCTTTTGCAATTCTTCTGCAATCTTCTTATTGGTAATAGAACCAAAGGTACGACCATCTGGACCAACTTTTTCAACAAATTCTACAACCGTTTCTTCTGCTTCAAGTTGGGCTTTAATTGCTTTTGCTTCTGCAATCATCTCAGCGTGAGCTTTCTCTTCAGATTTTTGTTTACCACGAAGTTCACCTACAGCTTGAGCAGTCGCTTCTTTTGCTAGGTTCTTTTTGATAAGAAAGTTTTGCGCATACCCTGTTGGTACTTCCTTAATTTCGCCTTTTTTACCTTTTCCTTTAACATCTGCTAAAAAAATTACTTTCATTCTTCTTTCTCCTTTTCCTTTATTTCATTTAATACAATTTCTGTCAGTTTTTCACCTGCTTCTGACAAGGTTAAATCTTTAATTTGAGCTGCTGCCAAATTAAAGTGACCTCCACCGCCTAACTCTTCCATAATCCGTTGCACATTCAGTTTACTACGACTCCGAGCTGAGATGGATATAAAGCCTTGTGTATTTTTCGCAAGAACAAAACTCGCTTCAATACCTGACATAGCTAACATGGCATCTGCTGCCTTACTAATAACAACTGTATCATAGCATTTCGTGTCCTTAGCCTCTGCTATTAGTACATCTGAACCTAATTTACGCCCCTGTAAAATCAGTTCATTGACCTCACGATATTCTTCAAAATCTGTCGCAGCGATTTCTTGGATAGCAATACTATCACTTCCGCGCGTTCTGAGATAGCTAGCAACATCAAATGTCCGACTAGTCACTCGTGAGGTGAAATTTTTAGTATCCAGCATCATACCAGCCATCAAGACACTTGCTTGCATACGACTCAAACGATTTTTCTTAGAATTTTGGAACTGAATCAACTCCGTTACCAACTCACTGGCACTGCTTGCACCACTTTCGATATAAGTGATAACTGCATTGTCTGGGAAATCCTGATCCCTTCTATGGTGGTCAATAACAATGGTTTGGGTAAATAAATCATAAAAATCTTTTGATAATGTTAAGGCTGTCTTTGAATGGTCTACAAGAATCAACAAAGAACGATTGGTCACCATCCCCATTGCATCCTTAACAGACAACAACTTCGTAACTCCTTCTTTTTCTAAGAATGAAACAGCTCGTTCAATATCTGGAGACATTTGTTCTTCGTCATAAAGAGCATAGCTATTTTCAATCACATTGCTGGCGAACAACTGCATACCTACAGCAGAGCCCAAAGCATCCATATCTAAATTTCTATGCCCAACTACAAACACTTGATCCACACTACGAATCTTATCAGATATGGCTGTCATCATTGATCGAGTACGGGTACGAGTGCGCTTGATGGACGCAGCCGACCCACCGCCAAAGTAGACTGGATTTTTCGTTTCATCATTCTCCTTGACAACCACCTGGTCGCCACCACGTACTTCAGCCAAGTTCAAGTTGAGCAAAGCAACTTTCCCTATTTCATCATGATTTCCATCGCCATAAGAAAATCCCATACTTAAGGTCAAGGGCAACTGCCTCTGTTTCGACTCTTCTCTGAAAGCATCAATAACAGAAAATTTATCATTCATCAAGCCCTCAAGCACCGTATAGTCAGTAAATAGATAAAATCGATCCATACTTACCCGACGAGAAAACATCATGTATTTTTCTGAAAACTCTGATATAAAATTAGCTACAAAACTATTGATTTGACTAATATCTGACTCAGAAGTTGCATCCTCCAAATCATCATAATTATCCACAGACACAACTCCAATCACTGGTCGACTCGTTACTAATTCATCTGTTATGGCTTGCTCCCTGGATACATCTACAAAATACAAAACACCGGAAGAAGAATCCATATGAACAGCATAACGCTTCTCACCCAGCTTAGCATAAGTAGACGGATTTCCTACTGAAGCCTTGATAATCGTTTGAACAGCTTCTAAATCAAAATCGCCATCTTCCTTGGTCAAAATCAATTCAGCATAGGGATTAAACCACTCAACCTCTCCAGAAGATAAATTCAATTTCATAACACCTACAGGCATCTGTTCCAATAGAGATGTCAAACTTTCTTCCGCTTGGTGGTTTACATACTGTATCTGTTCTACATCACTCCTTGTATAATGCACTCTCAGTTTCTTAAATAAAAAAACATAGCCTCCTACAAAAAGAAACAAAATGAAAACCGTCAACAGATTATTATTAACAAAAATAATGAAAGTGGATAAGACTCCAAACGCAATCAATCCTACTAGAATAGGAAAAATTGGACTTACATAAAATTTTTTCATTCAAAACCTCTTGGCACCCATTATACCATAATACCCCTCAAAAAGCGACTTTTTAAAAGTGTAATCAGTAATTCTATCAATTATAAGAAAAAGGTAGTTTACAATTCAGTAAACCTACCTTTACACATATTGAAATTAAGATTCTTTAACCTCTAACAAACCAATTTCGCCATCCTCACGACGATAAATCACATTGGTTGTCTGATCTTCAACATCCACATAGATAAAGAAATCATGCCCCAATAAATCCATTTGTAGAATTGCTTCTTCCAAATCCATTGGTTTTAAATCAATTTGTTTTGAACGAACAACTTTAGACTGGACAACATTTGAATCTTCCACCAAAGCATCTGTAAATAATTGACCAGTTGCTACCTTATTTTTATTTTTACGCTCGATTTTTGTTTTATTTTTACGAATCTGACGTTCAATTTTATCAGTTACAAGGTCAATTGAACCATACATATCTTGAGATACATCTTCTGCACGAAGAGTAATAGAGCCAAGCGGAATCGTTACTTCCACTTTAGCAGTTTTTTCACGATACACCTTCAAGTTAACTCGAGCATCCAACTCTTGTTCAGCTTGAAAATACTTTTCGATCTTTTCGAGTTTAGAAACTACATAATCACGAATTGCTTCTGTTACTTCTAGGTTTTCACCACGTATACTATATTTAATCATATGAGTACCTTCTTTCTAAACATTTTTGTTTTTATGATTTTATTATAACGCTTTCATTCTATTTTTGCAAATTTTTTCCTCATCTTACAAGGGAAAATGTTTTTACATCCTTAGCACCAGCTTCTTCCAACAGTTTCTTGACACGATTTATAGTTGCTCCTGTAGTATAGATATCATCTATAAGTAGGATTTTTTTAGGAATAGTGACTCCACTTTTTATAAAGAAAGGAAGTTCTGTCCCCAAGCGTTCTGAACGATTTTTAGAAGAACTGGCTCTCTCTTCTCTTTTCCCTAGTAAATCCAGATACGAAAAACCTGCTGCCTCTACCAAGCCCTCAACCTGATTAAATCCTCTGTTAACATATCTATCAGGACTTAGGGGAATGACTACAAATTGATACTCTTTGTACTTTTTTAACTCCTCACTTAAAACTGAAGCAAACACTTTTCTTAAAAGGAAGTCTCCATCAAACTTATACCGACTGAAAAAATCCTTCATAGCTTGATTGTAAGTAAAAATCGCTCTATGACTGACTTCAACTCCTTCTTTACACCAAAATTGACAACCTTGACACTTTGTTGACAATCCTATTTTCATACAGTTTGGACAGTGCTCTTCTCCAATCCTCTCAAAAGTAGAATCACAATCTAAACAAAGACAGGAGGCATCATTCTTCAGAAGTAAGAGACTACTAAAAGTTAAAACAGTCTTCATAGTCTGCTCACATAACAAGCACTTCATAGACCAGCCTCCTTATTCATCATCTGAATTTCCTTAATCGCCTTCTTAATTGAAGCATTTAACCCATCATGGAAGAAAAGCAAATCTCCTGTCGGTCTATCCATACTTCGTCCAACTCGTCCACCAATTTGAATCAAACTAGACTTGGTAAACAAACGATGATTGGCCTCTACTACGAAAACATCCACACAAGGGAATGTAACTCCACGCTCCAAGATTGTCGTACTGATAAGTATTGTCAGCTCCCCATCTCGAAAAGCTTGTACTTGCTCTAATCGATCCTCTGTTACAGAAGATACAAAGCCAATTTTCTCATTTGGAAATTGCTCCTGTAAGATTTCTTTTAACTGCTCCCCTTTCTTAATTTCTGAAGCAAAAATAAGTAACGGATAACCTGTCTTTCTCTGCTTATCAATATAGGACTTTAACTTTGGCGACAAACACTTCTTATCTAAGTAGCGATTAAAATCCGATAACCAAATTGGTTTTGGAATAATCAACGGATTTCCATGAAACCGTCTCGGTAAGCTCAATCTTTTTAGTTCTCCTAAACGGACTTTCCTATCTAACTCATCTGTCGAAGTCGCTGTTAAAAAGATTCTCAATCCATTCTCCTTTACACTATTCTTGACAGCATGGTAAAGCGTGGGATTGTCAACATAAGGAAAGGCATCTACTTCATCCACTATCAGCAAATCAAAAGCTTGATAAAACTTCAATAACTGATGGGTCGTCGCAACAACTAGTGGTGTTCGAAAATACGGCTCTGATTCTCCGTGTAGTAAAGATATCTCGCAAGCAAAATCATCTTGCAGGCGCTTGTATAGCTCCAAACAAACATCTATGCGAGGACTGGCCAAACATACTGCACCACCTTCATCAATCACTTTGGCCACTACTTGATAAATCATTTCTGTCTTTCCAGCTCCTGTTACAGCGTGAACCAAGGTTGGCTCCTGCTTGTCTACTGCTCGAATCAGTCCCTGTGATACCTTCTCTTGAAAAGGAGTTAATTGACCACTCCATTTAAGAACATCTTGCTTCGGAAAATCCTCCTGCGGAAAATAGTATAAAGCTTGATCACTCCTGAATCGCTTCATCAGTAAACACTCCCTACAATAGTAAGCACCGATGGGCAAATACCATTCATCTAAAATAGCACTATCACAACGTTGACAGAAAAGTTTCCCTTTCTCCTTTCTCATTGCTGGAAGTTTCTCCGCCAACTGACGTTCCTCTTTAGTTAATTCATTCTCAGTAAACAAACGACCGAGATAATTTGGATTTACTTTCATACTTCTTTATTCGTAAAAACCTAGCGCTTTAGATGATTTTTTAGTACAATTAAATCATGGAATTTAGAACAATTAAAGAGGACGGTCAAGTCCAAGAAGAAATCAAAAAATCTCGCTTTATCTGCCATGCCAAGCGTGTTTATAGCGAAGAAGAGGCTCGTGACTTCATTACTGCCATCAAAAAAGAACACTACAAAGCGACACATAACTGCTCTGCCTTTATTATTGGAGAACGTAGTGAAATTAAACGTACAAGTGATGATGGTGAGCCTAGTGGTACTGCTGGTGTTCCCATGCTTGGGGTACTAGAAAATCACAATCTCACCAATGTCTGTGTGGTTGTGACACGCTACTTTGGTGGTATTAAACTAGGCGCTGGAGGACTAATTCGTGCTTACGCCGGCAGTGTCGCCTTAGCTGTCAAAGAAATTGGCATCATTGAAATAAAGGAACAGGCGGGCATTGCTATTCAAATGTCTTATGCTCAGTACCAAGAGTACAGTAACTTTCTTAAAGAACATAATCTCATGGAGCTGGATACAAACTTTACAGATCAAGTCGATACGATGATTTATGTTGATAAAGAAGAAAAAGAAACTATTAAAGCTGCACTGGTAGAATTTTTTAATGGAAAAGTCACTTTAACTGATCAAGGTTTACGCGAAGTTGAGGTTCCTGTAAACCTAGTGTAAACAATAGATAATACAGTGTTTCACTGATATTTCCACCGCTACTTTAATTAGCAAAATAAAAAGATGCGTACCAAAATATACTAGAAAATGAAGCAATTCAAACGAAACCTGATATCGTTTTCCTTTACACCTATTTACTAGAATTAGCTGAACACAATCGCTTAAAAATTAATGGCTTAGACCTGTGATATAAAAAAATCCTATCACTTCGATAGGATTTCTATATTTTACAAATGGTATAGATAGCGTTATACTAGAAATATCTTATACAAAGAGGTATTCATATGTCTATTTATAACAACATTACTGAACTAGTCGGTCAAACACCGATTGTTAGACTCAACAACATTGTGCCAGAAGGTGCTGCAGATGTCTATGTAAAACTTGAAGCATTTAATCCTGGTTCATCTGTAAAAGACCGTATTGCCCTTAGCATGATTGAAAAAGCTGAACAAGATGGTATTCTGAAACCTGGTTCTACTATTGTTGAAGCAACAAGTGGAAACACTGGTATTGGACTTTCATGGGTAGGGGCTGCTAAAGGGTATAAAGTTGTCATCGTTATGCCTGAAACTATGAGTGTAGAACGCCGTAAGATTATCCAAGCCTATGGTGCTGAACTCGTCCTTACGCCTGGTAGCGAAGGAATGAAGGGTGCTATTGCTAAGGCTCAAGAAATCGCTGCTGAACGTGATGGCTTCCTTCCTCTTCAATTTGACAATCCAGCTAATCCAGAAGTACACGAAAGAACAACAGGAGCTGAAATACTAGCTGCTTTCGGTAAAGATGGACTAGATGCCTTTGTTGCTGGAGTGGGTACCGGTGGAACGATTTCTGGTGTTTCTCATGCACTCAAATCAGCAAATTCAAACATTCAAGTTTATGCAGTGGAAGCTGATGAATCTGCTATTCTATCTGGTGAAAAACCTGGTCCTCACAAAATTCAAGGTATCTCAGCTGGATTTATTCCTGATACACTTGATACTAAAGCCTATGATGGTATCGTTCGTGTAACATCAGATGATGCTCTTGCACTCGGACGTGAAATTGGTGGAAAAGAAGGCTTCCTTGTAGGGATTTCCTCAGCTGCAGCTATCTACGGAGCCATCGAGATTGCCAAAAAATTAGGTACAGGTAAAAAAATCCTTGCTCTAGCACCAGATAACGGTGAACGTTATCTCTCTACAGCACTCTATGAATTTGAAGTTTAGTCTCCTAAATACAATTGGCCCTTATTATAGGGCTTTTTATTTTTACCTTGAAAATAGGAAGCTCTCCCTATAAGGATCGACTGCATAGAAAAAAGGAAGCAAATTTACTTCCTTTCTATAATTAGTTATTCAAGGCTGCTGCCATTGTAGCTGCAACTTCAGCTTCAAAGTCGTTTGCAGCTTTCTCAATACCTTCACCAACTTCAAAGCGAGCGAACTCAACTACTGAAGCGTTAACTGATTCAAGGTATGCTTCAACTGTCTTGCTGTCATCCATGATGTAAACTTGTGCAAGAAGTGTATAAGCTTGGTCAACTTTAGTGTTGTCAAGCATGAAGCGATCCATTTTACCTGGGATAATTTTGTCCCAGATTTTTTCTGGTTTGCCTTCTGCAGCCAACTCAGCTTTGATGTCAGCTTCAGCTTGAGCAATCACTTCATCAGTCAATTGTGCTTTTGATCCATACTTCAAGTGTGGAAGAGCTGGTTTGTTAACCATTGCACGACTTTCGTTATCTTGGTCGATAACGTGGTTCAATTGTGCCAACTCATCTTTAACAAATTGCTCATCCAATTCTTTGTATGAAAGAACTGTTGGTTTCATCGCTGCGATGTGCATTGAAATTTGTTTAGCAAGTGCTTCGTCTCCACCTTCGATTACAGAGATAACACCGATACGTCCACCGTTATGTTGGTAAGCTCCAAAGTGTTGTGCGTCTGTTTTTTCAATCAATGCAAAGCGACGGAATGAGATTTTTTCTCCGATAGTTGCTGTTGCAGATACGTATGCAGCTTCAAGAGTTTCACCTGAAGGCATTGTCAAAGCAAGAGCTTCTTCGTTGTTAGCTGGTTTTCCTTCAACGATTGCTTTAGCTGTTGCGTTTACTAACTCAACAAATTGAGCGTTTTTCGCAACGAAGTCAGTTTCAGCATTTACTTCAACAACTGCTGCAATGTTACCGTCAACATAAACACCAGTCAAACCTTCTGCAGTAACACGGTCAGCTTTCTTAGCTGCCTTAGCCATACCTTTTTCACGAAGCAATTCAATCGCTTTTTCGATGTCACCGTCTGTTTCTACAAGCGCTTTTTTAGCGTCCATAACACCGGCACCAGATTTTTCACGCAACTCTTTTACAAGTTTAGCTGTAATTTCTGCCATTTTGATTCTCCTATATTTTTTAAAAATAGGAGAGCCGGGCTAAGCCCCGCCCTCCTAGGTAATTACTATTTATATAAATTAAGCGTTGTCGCCTTCTACAACTTCAACGATTTCTTCAATTGAATCTGCTTGAGTTTCTGAAGCTGCAAATTCTGCTTCAACTGCTACTGCATCCTCACCTTGACGTCCTTCGATGATAGCGTCAGCCAATTTAGCTGTGATCAATTTAACAGCACGGATAGCGTCATCGTTAGCTGGGATGATTACATCAATATCATCTGGATCAGTATTTGTGTCAACCATCGCTACAACTGGGATTCCCAATTTTTTAGCTTCTTTAACAGCGATTTGCTCTTTATGTGGGTCAACTACGTACATCACATCTGGGATACGAGGCATATCTTCGATACCACCCAAGAATTTTTCAAGACGCGCACGTTGTTTGTTAAGAAGTGCAACTTCTTTCTTAGGAAGAACTTCGAAAGTTCCATCTTCTTCCATACGTTTGATTTCTTTCAAACGAGCGATACGTTTTTGGATTGTTCCCCAGTTTGTAAGAGTTCCACCCAACCAACGGTGGTTGATGAAGTATTGACCTGAACGTACTGCTTCTTCAGCAACTGCATCAGCTGCTTGTTTCTTAGTACCAACGAACAATACAACTGCATCGTTAGCTGCTGCATCACGCATGAAGTCGTATGCTTGGTCAGCATATTTTACAGTTTGTTGCAAGTCGATAACGTGGATTCCGTTACGTTCAGTAAAGATGTACTTAGCCATCTTAGGGTTCCAGCGACGAGTTTGGTGACCAAAGTGTACACCAGCCTCAAGAAGTTGTTTCATTGAAATTACTGCCATGAGTATTTCTCCTTTTTGTTTTTTCCTCTTCTTGACTTCAACTCGCAAAACGACCCAAGGGCAACTGCTTCACAATTCATCAAGAATGAGTATTATCGTTCATACGACAATTTTTATTCTACCATACTTTTTCGATATTTTCAAGCTATTTTGATGGGATTTTTAATAGTTATTGTCTCTGGTAAAATCTGAAAAGAGGGCTCTATTCGAGTCCCTCTATAATTAGTCTGCATAAATATATGTTACAAAACCTTCAGAAGTCGTTGTTGGATTGAACCATCCACGGTGATTTCCAATTGTACGATTCCCAGCATAATTTGATTCTGATACTTGGATACGTGTTGTTGATTCAACAGCTGTAACAACCGCTACGTGACCATATCCACCATCGTTCCAACATGCAATTGCTCCAACTTGAGGTGTTGAACCTGTACGGAAACCTGCTGCTGCTGCACTTGTGGCCCACTGTGCTCCATTACCCCAATAGTCTCCAGCCCAAGGTGCTAATGTTTTAACTCCCCATGTACATTCACCAATTGGATAAGTTGAAGCATTTGTACTGTATGTTGGGCGTTGTTTGACTGCCACAGGAGTATATGTTGTTGATTCCGAAGAAGCTACAGCTTGAACCTGTGCTGCAAAAGTCGTATTTCCAGAAGCAACAACTGTTTGTTGTTGACTTACTTGTTTTGCCTTATAAGCTGCTTCTGCTGCCGCAGCTGCACGAGCCTCTGCCTCAGCTGCTGCTTTTTGCTCTAATAGACTTGCTTTTTCCCCTTCAGCTGTCGCTTTCTCAGCAGCAAGACTCAATTCAGCAGCCTTTAGTTCTGCCTGTTTCGTAGTCAATGCTTGAGCATCATCAGCTAATTTTTGTTGATTAGCAATTACAGTATTGATAGCATCATTATTTGCTACTTGTTTTTCAGAAATAGCTTTTTTATCTGCCTTTTGTTGTTCTAACATTTTGTTGTTCGCAGATACGATTTCACTCATTGCAGTAACACGTGAAATAGCTTCTGTAATTGATTTTGAGTTTACAATGGTATTGATATAGCTAGTTGCAGCTCCATTTGTTTGAGCACTACGAGCTTGTTTTTCCAAAGATTGGTTACGAGAAACAATGTTTTTGGAAAGTTCTGTAATCTCACCCTCGAGTTTCTTAGATTCTGCTTGTAATCTATCATTTTCAGATTGCAAGTTAGATTGCTCTGCTTGAATCGCAGATACTTGCTCCTGAATTTGATCAACTTGTTTTTGTGCTTCTTCTTGTTGTGCTGTTAAATTACTAATTTTATTATCTTGAGCAGCAATTTTGTCATCAGTCGTTTCTGCATGGGCAGTCGTCAATACTGCTGCCTGGGAAACCATTACTGTACTTAATAAAAGCGAGGCTAAGATTTTTTTCTTCATGGCTAATAAATACTCCTTCTGTTTAAGACAATACTAGTATACCAAAAAAAATTCCAATAAACATTACGCCTTTGTTACATTTATATGTCGTTCTTATAGATAATATTTTTCAAAAATAAATTGAAAAACAGTAATCCATAAAAAATTTAAAATCATCGTCGGTACCAAGCTATAGACTATAAAAATCGACATGCTATCTACTGTCAACCCTACCATAAAAGCCAAAAGATAACTACCCATTTCAAACAGGAATGTCAGCACAATCATAGCTAGCATTCTTGTCCAACGATTCAACAAAATAACACTATTCAATTTATGAAGGAAGGCTCCCAATAAGATAAATAAGAGAGTTGCAATCCCTATTAGATGGAAAAAGTAAACATCATAAACCAAGCCTATAACAAAACAATAGACTAGATAGAGATACTCTGATACTTCTATCGTCTCAAATAAGAGAAATAGAAACAGAAAATGACTAGCCAAATGTACATGGGGGAAAAATGAGCCCAGAAGCTGGCTAATATGGGCGTCAATTAGAACAAAGAAAGGAAGCAATAAAAATACTCCAACCTGCTTCAACTGTCTCATTATGAATTCCCCACTAATTCTATCACATCCACATTATGAGTATCTGCACTCAATTTAACAGTTACTTCTCGTGTCAAATAGTCTGTACTATGCGTTGTGGCAACCACTTCACCAACAGGAATATCCGCAACATTAAAGTTTCCTAATCCACCCGTTGTCACCTTATCGCCTGAACTAATATCGCTATTACTATTTAATTGGCTAATTTTAAGAACTTCATTTTCCTTGTCGTAGCCAACAATAATACCATAAATTGTGGTAGTGCCGTGTTGAATTTTAACAGAAATCTTATCAGCATTTTCCGTATTTGTCAGAAGGTTGACCATAGTAGAGTTGTCCTCCACTTTTGAAACACTCCCAATCAAACCACCGTTTGCAATTACTAACATATTCTCAGAAGCACCTTTTGATCTACCTGCATCCAAGGTCAACTCCTGCTTCCAAGATACCGGAGAACGCATAATAACATCTGCTGCCAAAGTCTTTGTGGCTTGCAATTTAGACTTCATATCAAGCAATTGACGCAGTTGTTCATTTTCCGTCTTTAAACTTTCCGCCTCATTTGATTTGACTTCTAACTGGTAAAGCTGTTTCTTCAAACTTTCATTTTCATTATATGCTCGTGTCAAATGAGCCAAATCTGATTTGACAGAATCAAACCACCGAAAAGGTTTTTGCACAACCCTATCAACCAATGAGATTCCATCTCCTAATTTTGTCACAATTGTACTTGAATAAGTCGTCGCTAAGAGAGCTGAGACAAGCAGAACAGTGACAAAAACAATAATGACATATTTTGATTTTTTAAAACGGTTCATATCCCTACCTTTATATCAAGAACTGTTACAGTAACTTTTTTATCAATTCCTGAAAGCTACTAAGATTTTAAGAAAAATAAGCAACAACCAAGTACGATAATAACAAGAATGGTCAGCGTATCCTTTAGAGTCCATTTCAATTGTCGATATTGACTTCTGCCTTTTCCACCCTGATAACCACGCGCTTCCATAGCGATAGCCAAGGAATCCGCACGTTTTAAACTTGTTGCAAAAAGAGGAATCAAAATGGGAATCATCGCCTTTACTTTTTGAACAATGCTTCCTTCACCAAAATCCACTCCACGCGCTTTCTGCGCATTCATAATCCGCGTCGTATCATCCATTAATGTTGGGACAAAACGTAGACTCATGGACAGCATCAATCCAATTTCATGAACTGGAACTTTCACACGCTTTAAAGGCGCTAACAAAGCTTCGACAGCTGATGCTAAACTTAAGGGCATGGTCGTTAAGGTTAACAAAGTTGAAAAGAAAATAATCAATACAAAACGACAAAAAATAATTCCAGCTTGTTGCAAAGCATAATCCGTGATTCTCACAAACGAAAACTCAAATAAAACATTCCCATTAGAAATGAAAAATAGTTGAAAAATAGTTGTGAAGGCAATCAAGAAAAACATAGACTTCAAGCCCTGAATAAAAAATGAAAGAGATACTCCTGACAAGGCAATAAATATCCCTGTCGCTATAAAAAGAATCAGATTCGTCAAGGGGTTATTAGCCCAAAACACAATCAAAATCAGTAGCATCATAGCAAGCAATTTGCTACGTGGATCCAATCGGTGAACAATCGAATCCCCTGGGATATAACGCCCTAAAATCATACTATCCATTTAGCGACTCCTTGAACTCCTCTATCTTAATCGGTAATCGTTTAAATGACACGCCTCTATCAGCCAATCGTTTACAAAAGGCCGTAATTTTAGGTACTCCCAACTGCACTTCTTCCATAAAGACAACATCTTGAAAGACATCACTTGGCTTACCACCCTTAACTAGACGTCCCTTTTCCATCACATAGACTTGATTCGCATGTTCAGCAACATCATCCATCAAATGTGTTACCAAGACGATGGTCATCCCTGACTGGTGGAGTTTTCTGAACAGGGTCATCAACTCTTTTCTCCCTAGAGGATCTAGACCAGCTGTTGGCTCATCTAAGACTAATATAGCTGGTTCCATGGCAAGTATGCCTGCAATGGCGACACGTCTCATTTGTCCACCAGACAACTCAAACGGACTACGATTAAAAAGTGATTCATCAATTCCAACCAAAGCCAGTTTCTCACGCGCAATCTGCTCCGCATCTTCCTCAGAAACTCCAAAATTTTGCGGTCCAAAAGCAACGTCTTTCAAAACCGTTTCTTCAAAAATCTGATTTTCAGCAAACTGAAATACCAAGCCAACCTGTTTTCTAATTTGACGAATATCTTTATTTTTAGAAGTCGAGGTGATTAAGGTATCAAAAACCCTCACACTCCCTTGACTTGGCACCAATAAACCATTTAAGAGTTGTAAAATAGTTGATTTACCACTACCTGTGTGCCCAATTAAAGCCGTATAAGAACCATCTTCAATCGTCAAAGAAACATCCGACAAAGCTGTTGAAGCTAAGGGAGTCCCTTCTTGATATGTAAAACTCACATTTTCTAGAGCAATTCCCATAATTTATCCTCTAGCTCACTTTCTGTCAAATAATTTTCAGGTAAATCATAGCCATTCTGGCTCAAAGAATATTTTACTTGATTGGCAAAAGGATCGTCTAATCCAATTTGATCTAAATCATTTCGAGAGAAAAGTTCTCTTGGGCTACTAGTTGATTCAATTTCCCCTTTTTTCATGACCAATACGCGGTCACTCATGGCAACTTCTTCCAAATCATGGGTAATAGAAATGACCGTCATATCATAGTCTTTCCGAATTCCCTGTACTGTCTCAATCAGTTCTCTACGCCCCTCAGGGTCCAACATACTCGTTGCTTCATCTAAGATTAAAATAGCTGGTCTTAGGGCTACAACACCTGCAATGGCCACACGTTGTTTTTGGCCACCTGATAGACGCGCCGGCTCTCTCTTTTTAAAGTCCAACATGCCAACCAAATCTAGAGCTTCCTCCACTCTCTTTTTCATTTCTTGACGAGAAAGACCCTGATTTTCCAAACCAAAGGCTACATCATCTTCAACAGTCGCTCCAACAAATTGATTGTCTGGATTTTGAAAAACCATACCGATTTGACGACGTATTTTCCAAACATTTTCCTCAGTCAACCGTTGACCATCTATTACAATCTCTCCAGATTCTGCTTCCAGTAAGCCATCAATTAATCGAACCGTCGTTGATTTACCACTACCATTATGCCCTACAATCGAAAGCCATTCTCCACGTTTCACGTGAAACGTAATATCCTTCACATCATAGTATTCTTGACTTTCCTTATAACGAAAAGAAAGATTTTTTACATCAATTATTGATTTCATTTCGAACCAAATGTCCCTTTAAATACATAGGCACTACCCTTGAAATAATCATAGCCAGAGTAGATAGTGAAAAACAAGGCCACATAAAGTAGAACTTGACCAAGCAAAGTCCAATGTAATAGCAAGAAAATAATGGCAAACATCTGACTAAAAGTTTTAATTTTTCCAGGCATTGCTGCTGCTAAAACTGTTCCACCAGTTTCAACCAATAAAAGCCTTAAACCTGTCACAGCCAACTCACGACAGATGATCACTGCAACAATCCAAGCTGGAGCCATACCTAACTCAATCAGCATAATAAAAGCCGACATAACTAGTAACTTATCCGCCATAGGATCTGCAAATTTACCAAAATTACTGACCACATTCCATTTACGAGCTAAATATCCATCTAAATAATCTGTAATACTAGCAATAGCAAAGATAATAGCTGCCACTATATGACTCTCTATCGAATTTCCTATCGTTAAAATAAAGATAAAAATAGGTATAAAGAGAATTCGACCTATTGTTAAAAGATTGGGAATTTGTTCTTTTTTCATTCGTTTTTCCTTAATTTTTAGTAAAGGTTACAGTGATTTGTCCAGTCTGAGCTGTTAATTTCGATAAATCAACAGTCTGATTATCTACTGTCAAAGCAACACCTTTTACAACACCTAAGGTAATTGTTACAGGACTTTTAGTTGCAACTGTTGCTTCTGCACTTTTCTTCTCTGGCGATAAGGTTACACCGCCCTCAAGTTCGCTTTCTGAAACGCTGACCCAACTTGTAACATCTGAAACTGCCAATTGCAATTTAACTGTTTCCTTACTTGTCTTATAAGCGATTTCTACATGATTTC
The DNA here is from genome assembly GCF_013276805.1 of Streptococcus sp. 1449. Taxonomy (NCBI): domain Bacteria; kingdom Bacillati; phylum Bacillota; class Bacilli; order Lactobacillales; family Streptococcaceae; genus Streptococcus; species Streptococcus sp. 1449. The sequence continues at coordinate 35,682 of NZ_VMLS01000039.1, read as the reverse complement.
CTTCACCTGATACACTTATAGCTGATTCTATACTAGAAGAACTGCTAGATGAACTACTACTTGAGGAGTGGGGAACAGAGCTAGTTGAACTTATTGAACTTGTTGATTGAACCACACTGTAATTAGAAAGAGAAGGCCCCTCTGGTTGAGTTTGAATATAGTTCCAAACATAATAGGTCACAAAAATTAAAATAGATAAGGCAAAAAGGATAAAATAAAATAAAGGTAAAAAGGATGGTTTTTTCTTATTTTTCTTACTTGAACGTCTGCGCCCTGTCAACTCGTCTTCATCAACATCTACTTCCTCATAAGTAATCATACTCCCAGAATCATAAGCATCCAAGACAATTTGGTCATCTAACTCAACAGCCCATGCATATTTTCTCAAGAAAGAACGCGTGTAAAAAGGACTTGGAAGTTGATCGAAATCGTCTGCTTCCATTGCTTCCAACATATCTAACTGGATTTCTGTCTTTTTCTGCAATTCATCTAAACTCAATCCCTGATTGATTCTAGCTAATCGTAAAACCTCACCAATTGTTTTTTTTCTCATACTTGTCATCCCTTCTTTCTAGTGTCTATTATGATAGGTTACTACGATGGGAATATTGTGAAATCAACTATATCCCCTTCATCTATTAAGTGATGCCCTGCTTCAAGGACATCCTCTAAAGTAATTTCCTGTAAAATTTTCGGCAAATCAAAAATTGTCTCACTATGTTCAAAAGCATCATATTGCGTTGCAAGCAATTCAAGAGAGTTCATGCTACTGAAAAATTCTCCAAACATCTCTCTTTTGATAATATCTAAATGATCCTCTGTAATATCTAAATCCTTTGTAAAATTACGAATGGCCTTCCTAAATTGATGGGATAAAGCAACTGGCTCTTTCGTATCCATTGTCAACATAACAAAATGAAAACGACTTGTTACTTCAATTTCAAGAGATAAGGAAGCATCTATTTTACCTGATTCATAACATTTTTGAAAACGATCCGAAGTCCAACCAAACATCATTGCAAACAATAATTTTAATAAAATATGATGTCGATAGCAATCCGCCTCAGCAACTTCTCGCTTACCTCTAACTCCAATCGCTAGTTTGGGAGAAGATACTTCCATTCTCATACTGTCTGTTTGCTTTACAGCCTGTAAAAGAAACTTTTCTCTTGCTAGTTCCTGAACATCTAAATCTTTCAGTTTTTTTCTTTCAAAATAGTCCTGTACTTTCTCTACATCAAAATCACCAACTAAAAACAGAGACATGTTTACAGGTTTGTAAAATCTTGCAAAATTTTCTTGCAAATTAGTTAGATTTATTTGGGAAATGGACTCCTCACTTCCAACTATATCCGTCGCTAAAGGTGTACCTGGATACAAATTCGCTAAGGTTGAAAAGAATAAACACGAATCTGGATCATCTTGATACATTTCTCGTTCTTGCTGAATAATATCCTGCTCTCTTAAAATGGAATCTTCAGTAAAATGTGCTGATGTTACCAATTCATCAAGTAAATCTAAATTTTCTAAAAAATGATCCGTTGCTGAAAAAAGATAGCTTGTTTTTGTAAAGCTTGTAAAGGCATTACTATCTGCACCTAGACTCGTAAAAGCAGACATCAAATCGCTAGAATCTTCTCTCTCAAATAATTTATGTTCAAGAAAATGAGCAATTCCCGCAGGATATTCTTTTACATCTCCGTCAACTTCTGTGACAAGCGTATCTACCGAACCAAACTGTACAGTGACACTCCCGTAAACCTCTTTAAATTCCTTTTTAGGCAAAAGAACAACTGTTAATCCATTTGACAAACGAGTTCGATAAATCATTTCTTTTACAGCTGGATAGTATTTTTCTTCAAAAACAACCTTTGTCATTCTATTCCTTCCATAAAGTAAATCGCCTGTAGTTTCACATTATTAGCTGCTCTACAAATAGCATCTTTGTCAACTTGCTCGAGTTTTGCAATCCAACCTTTAAAGTCTGCTGAAGATTTTCCAAGTAAGGCATTTTGATAAGCACGTTCAATCAATGAACCTTGATTATCTTGAGAAAGCAACAAAGACCGACGAATCATTTCCTTGGTCTGCTCTAGCTCAAGCTCTGTAAAATAACCTTTTTTTAAATCAAGTAATTGATTATTCATCATTTTTCGAGCCTGATTCCTATTTTCTCGATTGATACCAGCATACATTCTCAAGAATCCACTAAATAAATCAAGCTGACTTGAAATGGTATAAGCTAATCCAGCATTTTCACGGACATTTGTAAAGAGCTTAGAGTGAGCAAATCCACCAAGTAAACCATTCATTACAATCATGGGTAAATGTTGCTCATCGCCATATTCAGCAGAGCAATAATATCCCAACTCTAAAATAGACTGTCCCACATTTTTCCGAACCATACCTTCCTGAAGGATATTGGAATAAGGTTGACAATACTGAACCTTCATATCTCCTTTTCGAGCTTTAAAGGCAAATGATTCTAATACATTTTGAATTTCAACCTCATTAAAATCACCTAGGAAAAAGAAATCTATTCGATCATTGGCCAAAAATTCTTGGAAACAAGAATAAGAACTTTGTGGAGTTTCAGCTAAAATACGATTTCGTAAATCACTATATTCCAATTGAAGACGTTCATCATGAAAAAACAATTTATCCAATTCTTTATGTGCAAAATAAAAAGAATCATCCATATCAGCTGCTAAACTTGCTAGCAATTGTTTTTTCTCAATTTCAAATAAGGCCGGATCAAACCCATTATCAACTACTACGGGTGAAAAAAGAGTTTCTTTTACAAGTTCCAAAATCTGAGAGGTTAGCACGTTTTTCCTACTTAAAAACTCATCACGAACATAGGTAAATGTCAATTCTATAATGTGGCTTTGCCCTCTTCTGAAACAATTGGTTGACATATCTGTACCGTATAGACTGGCCAAGTGTCTCCTCAAATCTTGAGAAGTGGGGTACATCTGATTAGCAGTCTCTAGCATACTTGCACTCAACATGTGACCTGCAATCGTATCAAGGGATAATGGAGCGGTAAAACGCACGGTAATTTTGTTTGTTTTAAACTTTTTTGATTGGATAAAATGTGTTGAAATTCCATGCACTAACTCCATGATTTACCTCCTTATATACAGACTTCTATTATATCACGAAAACCTGAAATTTTCTTGTTCCCTGTAACACTTTTGAAATAAAAATCGCTTACATTTCTCGCTGTCTCTCTCACTATTTTTAGGAAAATATGGTATAATACCAAAGATTGAGGTGAATTATGGAATACAAATTATTTGAAGAATTTATTACCCTCCAAGCACTACTCAAAGAACTTGGAATTACACATAGCGGAGGAGCTATTAAATCATTTCTCTCTGAACATTCTGTTTACTTTAATAGGGAATTAGAGAGTCGTCGTGGAAAAAAACTTCGTATTGGCGATAAAGTTGACATCCCTGACATGAACATTGACATCTTGTTGACACAACCTACTTCTGAAGAACAAGATGAATACCAAGCTGATAAAGTTGAAAAAGAACGGATCGCTAAACTTGTCAAAAAGATGAATAAGGGAGTTAAAAAAGACAAATCGAAACCTGCTTCATCACCAAAAAGCAAACAAGCTCCACGATTCCCTGGTAGATAATCATGTGGCTACAACACCTATCTCTCAAAACTTTTCGTAACTACAAAGAGACGAAAATAGACTTTAATCCTAAATTAAATGTCTTTTTAGGACGTAATGCACAAGGTAAAACAAATATGTTAGAGGCTATCTATTTTTTAGCCTTAACACGTAGCCATCGAACTCGAACAGATAAAAATCTCATTCATTTTGATGAGGAACAACTTCATCTTTCAGGTCTCGTTCAGAAAAAAACGGGATCTATTCCTCTCGAAATTGAACTAACACAAAAAGGACGTGTTACAAAAGTTAATCACTTAAAACAGGCACGACTTTCAGACTATGTAGGACACATGAATGTTGTCTTATTTGCTCCTGAAGATTTACAACTAATTAAAGGGGCACCTTCAGTTCGACGAAAATTCATTGATATGGAGCTTGGGCAAATTAAGCCAATCTATTTATCGGATTTAACCAATTATAACCACATCCTAAAACAAAGAAACACTTACCTAAAATCAGCTCAAAAAATAGATGAAACCTTCCTTTCAGTCTTAGATGATCAGCTAGTTGATTATGGATGTCGTGTAATGAATCACCGCTTAGATTTCATAAAAAAACTAGAGCATTTTGGTCGTAAGAAACATTTTGAACTTTCTAATCAGATTGAAGAACTGTCACTATCCTATCAATCTTCTGTAAAGATAACTGACAAAGAAGACTTATCAGAATCTTTCAAAATTGCTTTAGAAAAAAGTAGATCCAGAGATTTATTTAAAAAGAATACTGGTGTCGGTCCTCATCGAGATGACATTTCTTTTTATATAAATGGGATGGATGCTAGTTTCGGAAGTCAAGGGCAACATCGTAGTCTCGTCCTTTCTATAAAATTAGCAGAAATCGAATTAATGGAAAGTATTACTACAGAATCTCCGATATTATTGCTTGACGATGTGATGAGTGAACTTGACAACACTAGACAACTAAAATTATTAGAAACGATTTCTCATTCAATCCAAACCTTTATCACAACAACAAGCTTAGACCATCTTCAAAATCTGCCAGAAAATCTAAGTATTTTCACTATTCAAGATGGTAAAGTTGTTGTAAATAAAACTTAACAGCATTGTAAAAGAACTCCTGTTTTCGCAGGAGTTCTTTTCATTTCTTTTACATAGAATAATTTGGTGCCTCATTCGTAATTTGTACATCGTGAGGGTGGCTTTCTTTCAAACCAGCACCAGACATTTCAATAAATTGAGCATTATCGTGTAGTTCTTTAAGGTTAGCTGCACCACAGTAACCCATACCAGAGCGAATACCACCAATCATTTGGAAGACAATATCAGCTGCCGCACCTTTATAAGCAACACGACCTTCAATTCCTTCTGGAACAAGTTTGTTTGCTTCATTAACAGAACCTTGGAAGTAACGATCGCTTGAACCTTTCTTCATAGCAGCAATTGATCCCATACCACGGTAAGTCTTGAACTTACGTCCTTGGAAGATTTCAGTTTCACCTGGTGCTTCATCAGTTCCAGCAAACATTGATCCAAGCATAACAGCATTTCCACCAGCCGCAAGTGCTTTTACAATATCTCCAGAATACTTGATTCCACCGTCAGCAATGATAGTCTTACCATATTCACGCGCAACAGCTGCAGCATCGTAGATAGCTGTTACTTGCGGAACACCAACACCTGCAATCACACGAGTAGTACAGATAGAACCTGGACCAATCCCAACCTTGACAACGTCTACACCTGCTTCATAAAGAGCACGTGCACCTTCAGCAGTAGCAATATTTCCAGCAATTAAAGTACGATCTGGAAAATGAGCACGAATCTCAGCAATTTTACGCAAGACACCTGCAGAATGACCATGTGCAGTATCAATAACAATCGCATCCGCTCCTGCCTCAAAAAGAGCCTCTGCACGTTCAAATGTATCTGAAGTAACACCTACTGCACCTGCAACTAGAAGACGACCAAACTCATCTTTAGCCGCATTTGGAAACTCAATAACTTTTTCAATATCTTTGATAGTGATCAAACCAGAAAGACTGCCTTCTTCATCGACCAACGGAAGTTTTTCAATACGATGCTCTTGAAGAATACTCTCAGCCGTTGCAAGATCCGTACCCACAGGAGCAGTAACAAGATTTTCACTAGTCATATGGTTTGAAATTGGTTGATTATAATCTGAAATAAAACGAAGATCTCGGTTTGTCAAAATACCAACCAATTTACGATTTTCAAGTGTTTCAACAACTGGAACACCACTGATGCGGTAACGACCCATAAGCTCATCTGCTTCAGCAATTGTATGTTCAGGCGTCAAGAAGAACGGATCAATAATAACTCCATTTTCAGAACGTTTTACCTTACGAACCTCGTCTGCTTGTTGAGCAATTGACATGTTTTTATGGATAACTCCGAGACCGCCTGCACGAGCAATAGCAATGGCCATTTGACTCTCTGTAACTGTGTCCATGGCAGCGGTAATAATTGGGATATTTAAAGTCAAATTATCTGCCAATTTAGTTGTTAAATCTGCATCGTTAGGCAACACATGACTTTCAGCTGGAATAAGCAATACATCATCAAAGGTAAAACCTTTTTTCAAAAATTTAGTGTCCCAATTAGACATTCGAAGTTTCCTCTTTTCTTTCTTTTTGAGCTTGACTCTTTTTATATTGTATCTATCATACCATTCTATAAAAATTTGTCAAATGTTACAGGGGTAAATAAAAAACTATCTTTTCTTTGAGATAGAAATGATAGTTTCTTGTAAAATAAACCTAGTTAAAGTAATGAAGTCCCATTGCTCCTTTAACCTCAGATAAGGTCTGACCTGCAACTTCACGTGCTCTTTCACTACCTTTTTGAAGCATATTATAAACTTCTCCCATATCCTTAGTAAATTCAATACGGCGCTCACGAATAGAACCCAGTTCACGTTCTAATATTTCAAGTAGATAACGCTTGGTCTTCACATCACCAAGACCACCTCGTTGATAATGTTCTTTCATGTCAGCAATTTCTTGAGCATCTTCTGGACGACCAAAAACATCTAGATAATGGAAAACCATATTTCCCTCAATCTTACCTGGATCTTCCACTCGAATATGATCTGGATCTGTATACATACTCATTACTTTTTTACGTAAAGTATCCGCATCATCAGCTAAATAAATACCGTTATTGAGTGATTTAGACATTTTAGCATTCCCATCCAAACCAGGCAAACGCCCTGCTCTTTCATTTTCTGGGTAAATACCTTCCGGTTCTACCAAGACATCACAGTTATATGCATTGTTAAAAGAACGAACAATTTCACGAGTTTGCTCAATCATTGGTTTCTGATCTGTCCCAACAGGAACATAATTAGCCTTGAAAGCTGTGATGTCAGCTGCTTGAGCTATTGGATAGACCAAGAATCCTGTCGGAATGCTTTCTCCAAATCCTTTCTGAGCAATTTCTGTCTTGACAGTTGGATTACGCTCCAGACGTGCTAATGAAACCAGATTCATATAATACATAGACAACTCAGCCAGCTCTGGAATCTGGCTTTGAATAAAGATAGTTGATTTACTTGGATCCAATCCAACTGCAAGATAATCCAAAGCCACATTTCCGATAGACTCTACAATGGTTTGAGGATCTTTGGCATGATCTGTCAAGGCTTGTTGGTCAGCCAAGAACACAAACATATCATACTTATCCTCTTCCTGTAATAATACTCGATTTTTGAGACTTCCAACATAATGTCCAATATGCAATTTTCCTGTTGGACGGTCTCCTGTTAAAATAATGGGTTTAGTCATTTTGTTCTCCTTCGATATAGTCCCTTCAATTATAGCATTTTTTTAATGAAATAACCGCAATTTATCAAAATAAATCAACCTTACTATTCACGGATTTGTGTAAAGTATGCTGTAAAATTAATTTACACAAAATTGACAGATAAAAATTTGAATATTTCCGTATTTTCTAGTAGAATAAATATATTACACATATAGGAGAAAAACATTGCTTACAGTATCTGATGTTTCACTACGTTTTAGTGATCGCAAACTTTTTGATGATGTCAATATCAAATTTACAGAAGGAAATACTTACGGATTAATCGGTGCTAATGGTGCCGGAAAATCAACCTTTTTAAAAATTTTAGCCGGAGATATCGAACCTACTACTGGTCACATCTCTCTTGGTCCAGATGAACGTCTCTCTGTTCTTCGTCAAAATCACTTTGACTATGAAGATGAACGTGCCATTGATGTTGTTATCATGGGAAATGAAAAACTTTATAGCATCATGAAAGAGAAAGATGCTATCTACATGAAGGAAGATTTCTCAGACGAGGACGGGGTTCGTGCTGCCGAACTCGAAGGAGAGTTTGCTGAGCTTGGAGGCTGGGAAGCAGAAAGCGAAGCCTCTCAACTCCTTCAAAACCTAAACATTCCAGAAGAATTACACTACCAAAACATGAGCGAATTGGCCAACGGTGAGAAAGTAAAGGTTCTCCTTGCCAAAGCACTTTTTGGTAAACCAGATGTTCTTCTCTTGGACGAGCCTACCAACGGTTTAGACATCCAATCAATTACATGGTTAGAAGACTTCTTGATTGACTTTGATAACACAGTTATCGTAGTATCCCACGACCGTCACTTCTTAAACAAAGTATGTACTCACATGGCCGACCTTGACTTTGGAAAAATCAAACTCTATGTCGGAAACTACGACTTCTGGAAGGAATCTTCTGAACTCGCTGCTAAATTGCTAGCAGACCGTAATGCTAAAGCAGAAGAAAAAATTAAACAATTGCAAGAATTCGTTGCTCGTTTCTCTGCTAATGCTTCTAAATCAAGACAAGCAACATCACGTAAGAAAATGCTTGATAAGATTGAACTAGAAGAGATTGTACCATCTAGTCGTAAATATCCATTTATTAACTTTAAAGCGGAGCGTGAAATAGGTAATGATCTCCTGACAGTAGAAAATCTAACTGTAAAGATTGATGGTGAGACTATTTTAGATAATATCAGTTTTATCTTGCGTCCAGGTGATAAGACAGCGCTTATTGGTCAAAATGACATCCAAACGACTGCATTAATTCGTGCAATCATGGGGGACATTGACTATGAAGGAACTGTCAAGTGGGGAGTAACTACTAGCCGTTCTTACTTGCCAAAAGATAACTCGGCAGATTTTGCAGGAGGAGAGTCAATCCTTGACTGGTTGCGTCAATTCGCAAGTAAAGAAGAAGATGACAATACTTTCCTACGTGGCTTCCTCGGCCGTATGCTCTTCTCTGGAGATGAGGTTAACAAACCTGTAAATGTCTTGTCAGGGGGAGAAAAAGTTCGTGTCATGCTTTCAAAACTCATGCTTTTAAAATCAAATGTCCTTGTACTTGATGATCCAACAAATCACTTGGACTTGGAATCTATCTCAAGCTTGAATGATGGATTGAAAAACTTTAAAGAATCAATCATCTTTGCCAGCCATGACCACGAGTTTATTCAAACTCTAGCTAACCATATCATTGTCTTGTCTAAAAATGGCGTCATTGACCGTATCGATGAAACCTATGATGAATTCCTAGAAAATGCAGAAGTACAAGCAAAAGTTAAAGAACTTTGGAAAGACTAAAAAAATTCAAAACTCAGTTGGGTTAACCAGCTGAGTTTTCTAACATTTTATGAGGTAACATGAAATTATTTTTTAAAACATATTGGATCTATTTTGTTTCTTTCATCATTCCTGTAGTAATTATGATAGGAGTATATCTATCTCAAGGTATCTACTGGAATAGCGACAAATCTCCTCTATTAGGAGATGGCTTTCATCAATACGTTATTTTTGATATAGCTCTAAGAAATATCCTACATGGAAATAGTAGTCTGTTTTACACCTTTACAAGTGGTCTAGGGCTAAACTTCTATGCTCTATCTAGTTATTACTTGGGTAGTTTTCTTTCACCTCTGGTTTACTTTTTTGATCTAACGAATATGCCAGATGCTGTCTATCTGACCACTCTCTTAAAATTTGGATTGATTGGTCTGTCAACCTTTTTTAGTTTGAATAAATTGTTTCAATCTATCCCTCAGACTTTAAAACTAGCCTTATCTACTTCCTATACTCTGATGAGTTTCACTGTCAGTCAATTAGAGATAAAAACCTGGCTAGATGTTTTTATCTTGATTCCTTTAATTATAACTGGTTTACATCTACTGATAACTGAAAAGAAACTCCTATTGTACTTTACAAGTCTGTCAATCTTATTTATTCAAAATTATTATTTTGGATATATGACAGTATTGTTTCTTATTTTCTGGTATCTCTGTCAAATTTCGTGGGACTTTAAGACTCGAAAATCATCTGTTCTTGATTTCATAGTTATCTCCTTTTTAGCTGGTGTGGCTAGTTTGATTATGACTCTTCCCACTCTGTTTGATTTACAGACACATGGGGAAAAATTGACTGAAGTTACAAAGTTTCAAACTGAAAGTAGCTGGTATCTTGATCTCTTTGCTAAGCAATTCATTGGTTCCTTTGACACAACAAAGTATGGGGCCATCCCAATGATTTTTGTTGGACTACTTCCCTTTATTTTGACCATTTTATTTTTTACGCTGAAATCTATTAAGTTTCACGTGAAACTCATATATGTAATATTCTTTGCATTTCTAATTGCAAGCTTTTACATAGAAGCTCTTGACTTATTTTGGCAAGGTATGCATACTCCAAATATGTTTTTACATCGCTATTCTTGGATTTTCTCTACCTTGTTAATTTACACAGCAGCGGAAGTCTTAAATCGTCTGAAAGAAATTAAAATCTGGAATTTTTTAGTTTCGCTTTTTCTTATAGTAACAGGATTTTTAGCTACCATCTATCTAAAATCACATTATTCTTTTTTAACAGATTTGAATATTCTACTGACTCTTGAATTTTTAGTTGTCTATTCTCTTTTACTCCTTGCAGTTATCAAAAAGTTTATCTCTGTAAATCTATTTGCCATTCTAATCTCTTTATTTATAATGGTTGAAATAAGTTTAAATGCTTCATCTCAAATAGACGGAATTGCTAAAGAATGGGGATTTGCTTCTCGAAGTGCATATAATCGAGATATCCCAGCTATGAAATCTTTCTCAACATATATTGGAAATCAATTTACTCGTACTGAAAAACTAGAGACTCAAACAGGAAATGACAGTATGAAATTCAACTACAATGGAATATCTCAATTTTCATCTGTTCGAAATCGTTCAGCAAGCTCTACTTTGGATAAACTTGGGTTTAAATCCTCTGGGACTAATCTCAATCTACGCTATGCAAATAATAGTATTTTGGCTGATAGTTTATTTGGTATCCAGTACAATATCTCAGACAGTCCTAGTGATAAGTATGGTTTTAAAGATATCTATCAAAAAGATAATCTTACCCTATATGAAAATCAATTCTCTCTTCCGATTGCCTTTGCTAGTCAATCTGTTTACAATGATGTCAAGTTCAATGAACATACTTTAGATAATCAAGCCTCGTTTTTAAATCAACTTGCTAACGTCGATTTTGATTATTTTTCTACAATCCCTTATGACAAAACAGAAAATACTAATGATTTGATTATTGTCACAAGTTCTTCAAATGAGGATGCAGCAATCCAGTATCAAATTGAAGTGCCAGAAAACAGCCAAGTTTATCTTTCTTTCACAAACCTTCACTTTTCTAATGATAAACAAAAAAAGGTTGACATCCTTGTAAATGGAGAAAAGAAAACTTTTACAACTGATAATATCTTCTCCTTCTTTAATCTAGGCTATACAAAAGAGAAAAAAACTTTCAATATCAATGTTAGTTTCCCTGGAAATTCACAAGTATCATTTGAATCTCCTACCTTCTACCGTTTAGATACCAAAACATTCACCGAGGCAATTCAAAAAATTAAAGAACAACCTGTCACAGTATCAACTTCTAAAAACAAGGTCTTTGCTACATATGATGTTAAACAAGATACGTCCATTTTCTTCACCATTCCTTATGACAAAGGTTGGTCTGCCTACCAAGATGGTAAGAAAATAGAAATTAAACAAGCTCAAACTGGATTTATGAAAGTTGAGGTTCCCAAGGGGAAAGGAACTATTACACTCTCCTTCATTCCCAATGGTTTTATTACTGGAGCAATTTGTTCCTTTACTTCTCTCTTACTATTTGGAACCTATAATCACAGACGAAAGTCATCTAAGGCATAAAAAATCGACCAATTAATCGGTCGATTTTTTTAATCTTCTTCCATTTTCTTAGGTTGATAGGCTAGCATACCTAAACCAGTAAATAGAGCTAGTATGGCATCTAGGAAAATGACTTGCTGATGAATATTTCCTGTCATAGAGATTGTTTGTCGTAATCCCGAAACTGAATAACTCATTGGTAACCAAGGACTAATAGTTCTAAAGAAATCATTTGTCAAGGCAAGTGGATAAGTACCGGCACTTGATGCTAACTGTAATAAAAGCAAAATAAGTGAGAAGAAAGCTCCTATACGGCTATTCCATGTTGTTAATGCGGTCACCATGGACATGAATACTAAACTTGTTAGGATAATGAGAATAAATGTTCTCATCTCATGATTAGCCGTTAGACCAATAAGATGAACTCCTCCATATACCAAAATTCCTGCCAAAACAGCTATAATACCATTTATTTCAGCCCGAGATTTCAACCAAGCCCAACGGCTCTCTGGATGACGTCCTGAAGGCAGCTTCGCAAAGATCATATTCGTTGATATTGCTGCAACAAAGAGAGCAACTGATATCATATAAGGAGCCATTGCAATTCCATTTACAGGAACTTGGTCATTGTCTGTTTTGGAAAGATTGAGTGGATTTGACAAAATATCTGCATTTTGAGATTCCGTAGATGCTGATTTGAGTTGATCACTAGCATTACTTAGTCCTTGTCCTAAAGAAGCAACTCCTGTCTGTAAACCTTCCAATCCAGAAGTTAACTTTGTTCCACCTTCTGCTAATTTCCCAGCTCCATCTGCCAATTTATTAGCTCCACTTTCTAATTGAGAAGCACCTGAAAGTAACTGACTGGATTTGTCAGCTAGTCGGCTAGATCCTGACTGCAATTTATCAACTCCTGCTATCAATTCTTGACTCTTTTGATTCAATTGGTTAGAGCCAGTTGATAATTTTTCAATACCAGATACTAATTCTGGAGTTTTTTCAACTAATTGACTAACTCCTGCTGTCAAGCTAGAAGATTTTTGTGTCAAGGTGTTTGAGCCTGAAACTAGTTGATCCAAACTACCTGTCAAGGTGGCATTTTTTTCACTTAGTTTACTTGCTCCCTGAGAAACTTTATCAACACCTGTAGTATATGCGTTTACACCTGATGCAATCGACTGACTATCAGGAACTAATTTGCTAGTAACAGCTCCTTGTATCTCTGTTAATCCACTTGACAATCTTGTCAAAGAAGTAGAAGCAATAGGTAATACTTGATTAGCTTGATTTTTTAAAGTCGCAAGATTAGAAGATTGATTTTGTAAGTTTTCTAAACTTCCCTGTAAACCTTTAACTACAGCTACAATTGACTGTGCTGATTGAATACTATCAGTCGAATTTTGAGATACAGAAGCACTTATTTCACCTTGTTGCTCACTTGTCAAAGATTGATAAGCTGCTGTCGATTGAATATTGGCTAATGTAGTCGCTTTAGCAGACTGAGCACTTGCTAACATTTGATTAGAAAGAGATACTATACTTGATAAAACAGAATCTAATTGTTTTGTATCTCCAACATCAATATTTTGAATGGCTTGATTTAACTGATTCAGACCAGAAGATAATTGATTAATTTGATCTTTTTTCCCAGACGAAGCATCTAACTTGCTAGAAAGTTGTTGAATCCCTTCACTTAATTGCTCCACCCCTATTCGAAGTGTAGCTGATTGATTAGATAACTGATTAGCACCTGTTGCAAGACTTCCCACTCCATTGGTGTAGGCACTAACACCAGATGAAAATTGATTAAGACCAGCATTAAGCTGAGAAACACCGCCAGTATAGGATTCTACACCAGAATATAACTGATTGATTCCTCCTACTAATTCAGGACTTTTAGAAGATAATTGACCTAATCCGCTATCTAATTGACTCACTGCACCAGTATATGTAACTAAACCACTATTAAAATTCCCTAAGCCAAGATGAAGTTGTTCAACACCAGAGACATAAGAGGATAATCCTTTAGTAAACTGCTCCGTTCCATTTGAAAATGTTAAACTTGAAGCTGCTAAAGAGTGTAGGTTAGTAGTTAATGTTTGACTTCCTGCCACTAACTGATTCGCTACATCAGTTAGTTTTTCACTTCCAGAATCTGCTTGGCTCATACCATCCTTTAAATAGACCATTTTGTTGAATAAAGCTTTAGTATAGGTCTCGGTTACATTGGTAGAAACACTCTGCTTTAATTGTGTCATAGCAGAATCGCTCATCTTGCTGGCAATAAAACTATGACCACTTGAAGTCTGATAATCGATTTGCATTTGCTCTGGATAATCCATTAAAATAGAAGCTGCTTTTTCAGATAAATCACTTGGTAAAGTCACTACCATATAGTAATCGCCATTTTCTAAACCCTTCTTACCTTCTTCATCTACAAAATGAAAATCCAAGGTTTTATTTTCTTTTAAATTGGACACCATGTCTTTTCCTATAGACATGCTATTACCATTATAGGAAGCCTCTTTATCATTATTGACAACTGCCACAGGTAAGTCAGACAATTGCCCATATGGATCCCACATTGATGACAAAAATATGATATTGTACAGAGCTGGAATAAGAGAAATCCCTATCATGACAATAATAAAGGTTGGTTTTTTAAAAATTGCTTTCCATTCTTTAAACATAGTTTCTCCTTTTTTAAACATATTGTCTAAAATTTTGATATAATAGATTATACAATAAAAAATCTAAATTACAATATAAAAAATCCATTTTTAGACATATAGTCTAATTTGTTTACAAGGAGGAAATATGCAAGAAAGTAACAAACGCTTAAAAACAAAGCGAACTATTGAAAATGCTATGGTACAATTACTAATGGAACAGCCATTTGATCAAATTTCTACTGTCAAGTTAGCAGAAAAATCCAGAATTAGCCGTTCCAGCTTCTATACGCACTATAAGGATAAGTATGATATGATTGAGCACTATCAAAGCAAGCTATTTCATACATTTGAATATATTTTTCAAAAACATGCTCATCACAAAAGAGACGCTATTTTAGAAGTTTTTGAATATCTAGAGTCAGAACCACTTCTGGCTGCCCTTCTTTCTGAAAATGGGACTAAAGAAATCCAAAATTTCTTACGAAATAAACTTCATATCATGCTCAGTACAGATTTACAAAAGCGATTTATGCAACTGAATCTAAATACCACTGAATTAGAATATAGTAGCATCTATCTAACTCATGCACTTTTTGGTGTCTGCCAAACTTGGATTGCACATGGAAAAAAAGAAAGTTCTCAAGAAATAACAAACTTCCTTATGAAAATGCTTGGTGATACAAATTGATACAAAAAGAGGAACACAGCTGTGTTCCCTTTTATCTATACTCCGCCAGTAGGACTCGAACCTACGACATCATGATTAACAGTCATGCGCTACTACCAACTGAGCTATGGCGGATAAAATAGTCCGTACGGGATTCGAACCCGTGTTACCGCCGTGAAAAGGCGGTGTCTTAACCCCTTGACCAACGGACCTTCTATCTGTAGCAGATATAACCATTATATCAATTTCTTGCTAATTGTCAATCACTTCTGAGATTTTTTCTCTAAAATATCTTTTAATTTTCTAATTTTTAATCTTGAAATAGGACAACGATGATCTTCATAGAAAACAATTTCTAGATTTTTTCGATCAATCTCTCTAATATTGCCTATATTTACCAAAAATGACTTATGAGGAGAATAAAATCGCTGAGTATGTTTGTCCTTTTCCTGAATATCTGTCATAGTACCGTAAAACTCTTTGGCAAAATTCTTACCAATAATACGTAATTTATGAGAGACTCCTGTCGTTTCAATATACAAAATATCATGGTAAGGGATTTTTAAATCATTTCCCTTGTAATTGTAGTCAAAATAATCCACCACATCTTCATTTTCAAGTAACATACTCTTCGTGTAAAAGATATTTTGCTCAATTCTCTTCTTAAACATCTCATCGTTGATATCCTTATCAACAAAATCTAGGGCTGATACCTGGTATTTATAGGTTAGAGTCGCAAACTCTGATCGACTGGTGATAAAGACGATAATAGCGTAAGGATTGTAATGACGAATGAGCTGAGCCACTTCAAATCCCTTTTTCTCAATTCCATGAATATCAATATCTAGGAAATAAAGCTGATTTACTTCATCGTTTTCAATGTATTCTTCAAATTCACGGACTTTTCCCGTTGTCTTGTATGATATTGGAATATTCGATTCTTTCGAAATTTCATCCAATATTCTCTCTAGTCTCACTTGATGTTCAATAACATCTTCTAAAATTAAAACTTTCATTCAAATTCCCTCTTACATCTAATGATTTGTCTAAATGTACTGCCTTCCATCTCTGTTTCTAAAATAATATTGTTGTACTTATCTAGTAGTTCCTTCACATTATTTAATCCGACTCCGCGATTTCTTCCCTTAGTGGAGAATCCTAAGGCAAATAGATTTCCTGAAGGAGTCATCGTCATTTTACATGAATTCTGAATCACAATCACTGTTTCAGTTTCCATCTTAATAACTGCTACTTCCATCTGCTTTTTATAACTATCAGCCGATCCTTCGACAGCATTGTTCAATAAAACACTCATAATACGAACCAAATCCAATAGTTCAATTGGGAGCTTGGTAATCGTATCTTTTACTTCCAGTGTAAACTCTACACCATTATTTCGAGCATAGACAATGGACTGAGCAACCAAACTTCGTAAAGCTGAATCTTCTATGTTGTTCAAATCAAAGTAAGTGTACTTATCTGAACGCAGTTTGTGATTAGCTTTGACCAAAACTTCATTGTAAACTCTGTCAATTTCTTGTAAATCACCACTGTCAATTGCCATCTGCATGCTGACAAGCATTCCAGCATAGTCATGTCGAAAACCACGGATTTCATTATACAGTCCGACAATTTCGTCTGTATAGTTTTGTAAATGTTTCTGTTCAAATTTCTTCTGCTTCAAAGCAATCTCTTTTTCCATTTGTTCTTTATGCGAATTCATTGCAAAGAAGGTCAAAAGTAACGAGATAAAAACAATAGATGACAAAATACTTCCAAAACTATTCAAATGTTTAACCGTACTTACCATATCTGAAACGAAAGATACAATATGGAGCAGTAGTAAGGCAAAAAATACTTTTTTCAAGAAAGGATAGAGGTAGTCTTTGTCAAAATAGGCTAGTTCCAAATGGAAATAATGAATGATTTTTAAGACAACAAAATAGGTCAACACCGTTACAACGAAAAAGAATGGGGCATGATATTGTGAAACAAAATTGTCTCCTGTTATAGAAGAGAAAGTTACGGACAGAAAGTTATGAGTGCTCTCATATAAAAGAGATAGTAGTAAACTTAGGAATAGTCCTCTATCCCTCTCATACTGTTTAATCCATCGAAAATAGGAATATAGGCCCAAAGGAAATAAAAATCTTTCAATCACTATTTCATCTAAATATAGAAGATAAAAGGAAAGTTCAAGTACTGCTTCTACTAGTAATGTATAGAGACCAAAAAAATATAGTTCCTTTGATTTTATTTGACCTTTACAAATTAAACGGTAACTGTGACTAATAATTAAAAAATGACCAATAACTGTCCCAAATCCAAATAAATTCATTACTCTTTCCCCTTATTTTATTACTTTTTTCTTGGGAAAATAAAATCACGGAGGATTTTTGGAAGTCTCATTTCCCCACCTTTAATCTTTTGCAAGTCTTTTTCCTTCAAGGCTACAAACTGTTCCAATTTAACTGTGTTTTTCATAATAAAATCTCCTAAAATGTTTTTTCTTGTAAGCTAACTTACAAAAACCATTATACAAAATGGAATTTCGTTTTAGATAAAATTCTCTCAACTGTCATTTTTTTCTCCCAAAGTGTACTTTTTTAAGAAAAAAGCCGGGAAAATTCCCAGCTTTGCTATTATATTGATCCCAGCAGGATTCGAACCTGCGACCGTTCGCTTAGAAGGCGAATGCTCTATCCAGCTGAGCTATGAGACCTAACACAATTATTCTACCAAAAATTCAATTAAAAGTCAATTTATTTATGATAGGGTGATCCCTGCTGAATCGTAAAAGCGCGATAGATTTGTTCAACAAGAACTAGTCTCATTAACTGATGGGGCAAGGTTAGGCGACCAAAACTGACAGAAAGATTGGCTCTATTTTTTACAGCTGATGACAATCCTAAACTTCCCCCAATAATAAAGGTAAGAGTAGAAAATCCTTTTATAGAAGCTTCTTCTAACTGCTTACTAAATTCTTCTGAAGAGAACATTTTCCCTTCAATAGCTAATGCAATAACAAAATCACGGTCAGCAACTTTTGATAAAATTCTCTGACCTTCTATTTCTAAAATCTTTTGATTTTCTGATTCACTGGCCTTATCTGGTGTTTTTTCATCTGATAACTCAATCATTTCAAACTTAGCAAATCTAGAAATTCGTTTTGAATACTCTGCGATACCATCTTTTAAATACTTTTCTTTCAGTTTCCCAACTGTTACAACTTTAATTTTCATGACTCTATTCTAACATATTCTCTATTTTTTCACATCTTATTCACAAAATAAAAAATAGATTTCAATTAAGAAAATCACAGCTTCAAAAGAGTTATCCACAGTTTGTGTAAAACTTTTGTGTTTAAGTTATAATTAAGCTAGTCAGTTTATACTTTCAGTAATTCAAACATATGGAGGCAAATATGAAACATCTAAAAACATTTTACAAAAAATGGTTTCAATTATTAGTCGTTATCGTCATTAGCTTTTTTAGTGGAGCCTTGGGTAGTTTTTCAATAACTCAACTAACTCAAAAAAGTAGTGTAAACAACTCTAACAACAATAGTACTATTACACAAATTGCCTATAAGAACGAAAATTCAACAACACAGGCTGTTAACAAAGTAAAAGATGCTGTTGTTTCTGTTATTACTTATTCGGCAAACAGACAAAATAGCGTATTTGGCAATGATGATACTGACACAGATTCTCAGCGAATCTCTAGTGAAGGATCTGGAGTTATTTATAAAAAGAATGATAAAGAAGCTTACATCGTCACCAACAATCACGTTATAAATGGCGCCAGCAAAGTAGATATTCGATTGTCAGATGGGACTAAAGTACCTGGAGAAATTGTCGGAGCGGACACTTTCTCTGATATTGCTGTCGTCAAAATCTCTTCAGAAAAAGTGACAACAGTAGCTGAGTTTGGTGATTCTAGTAAGTTAACTGTAGGAGAAATTGCTATTGCCATCGGTAGCCCGTTAGGTTCTGAATATGCAAATACTGTTACTCAAGGTATCGTATCTAGTCTCAATAGAAATGTATCCTTAAAATCGGAAGATGGACAAGCTATTTCTACAAAAGCCATCCAAACTGATACTGCTATTAACCCAGGTAACTCTGGCGGCCCACTGATCAATATTCAAGGGCAGGTTATCGGAATTACCTCAAGTAAAATTGCTACAAATGGAGGAACATCTGTAGAAGGTCTTGGTTTTGCAATCCCTGCAAATGATGCTATCAATATTATTGAACAGTTAGAAAAAAACGGAAAAGTGACGCGTCCAGCTTTGGGAATCCAGATGGTTAATTTATCTAATGTGAGTACAAGCGACATCAGAAGACTCAATATTCCAAGTAATGTTACATCTGGTGTAGTTGTTCGTTCGATACAAAGTAATATGCCTGCCAATGGTCACCTTGAAAAATACGATGTAATTACAAAAGTAGATGACAAAGAGATTGCTTCATCAACAGACTTACAAAGTGCTCTTTACAATCATTCTATCGGAGACACCATTAAGATCACTTACTATCGCAACGGTAAAGAAGAAACTACATCTATTAAACTTGACAAGAGTTCAGGTGATTTAGAATCTTAATTGACATCTATGTAAAGAAAGCTTTACATAAGAGAAAAGATGTGTTAGTGTAGAATCATGGAAAAATTTGAAATGATTTCTATCACAGATATACAAAAAAATCCCTATCAACCCCGAAAAGAATTTGATAGAGAAAAACTAGATGAACTAGCACAGTCTATCAAAGAAAATGGGGTCATTCAACCGATTATTGTTCGTCAATCTCCTGTTATTGGTTATGAAATCCTTGCAGGAGAGAGACGCTATCGGGCTTCACTTTTAGCTGGTCTACGGTCTATCCCAGCTGTTGTTAAACAGATTTCAGACCAAGAGATGATGGTTCAGTCCATTATTGAAAATTTACAGAGAGAAAATTTAAACCCAATAGAAGAAGCACGCGCCTATGAATCTCTCGTAGAGAAAGGATTCACCCATGCTGAAATTGCAGATAAAATGGGCAAGTCTCGTCCATATATCAGCAACTCCATTCGTTTACTTTCCTTGCCAGAACAGATTCTCTCAGAAGTAGAAAATGGCAAACTATCACAAGCCCATGCGCGTTCCCTAGTTGGGTTAAATAAGGAACAACAAGACTATTTCTTTCAACGGATTATAGAAGAAGATATTTCTGTAAGGAAGTTAGAAGCTCTTCTGACAGAGAAAAAACAAAAGAAACAGCAAAAAACGAATCATTTCATACAAAATGAAGAAAAACAGTTAAGAAAACTACTCGGATTAGATGTAGAAATTAAACTATCTAAAAAAGACAGTGGAAAAATCATTATTTCTTTTTCAAATCAAGAAGAATATAGTAGAATTATCAACAGCCTGAAATAAGGCTGTTCTTTTATTTTTTTATCTCACAAGGTTATCCACTATGTTTTTCGATAAAAAGCTTAATAAATCAATAATTTCTTCTTTTATCCCCAACCTGTGGATAAAGTTTGGTAACATTGTGGATTATTTTTCACAGCTTGTGGAAAATTCTTGCTATCTATGGTAAAATATCTCTAGTATTAAACTTTTAAATAGTAAAGGAGGAGAAAAGATTGAAAGAAAAACAATTTTGGAATCGTATATTAGAATTTGCACAAGAAAGACTGACTCGATCCATGTATGATTTCTATGCTATTCAAGCTGAACTCATCAAGGTAGAGGAAAATGTTGCCACTATATTTCTACCTCGCTCTGAAATGGAAATGGTCTGGGAAAAACAACTAAAAGATATTATTGTAGTAGCTGGTTTTGAAATTTATGACGCTGAAATAACTCCCCACTATATTTTCACCAAACCTCAAGATACGACTAGCTCACAAGTTGAAGAAGCTACAAATTTAACTCTTTATGACTATAGTCCAAAGTTAGTATCTATTCCTTATTCAGATACGGGATTAAAAGAAAAGTATACCTTTGATAACTTTATTCAAGGGGATGGAAATGTTTGGGCTGTATCAGCCGCTTTAGCTGTCTCTGAAGATTTGGCTCTGACCTATAACCCTCTTTTTATCTATGGAGGACCAGGCCTTGGTAAGACTCACTTATTAAACGCTATTGGAAATGAAATTCTAAAAAATATTCCAAATGCACGTGTCAAATACATACCTGCTGAAAGCTTTATTAATGACTTTCTTGATCACCTAAGACTTGGGGAAATGGAAAAATTTAAAAAAACCTATCGTAGTCTTGATCTTTTGTTAATCGATGATATCCAGTCACTCAGCGGAAAAAAAGTCGCAACTCAGGAAGAATTTTTCAATACCTTTAACGCCCTTCATGACAAGCAAAAACAGATTGTCCTAACCAGTGATCGTAGTCCAAAACATTTAGAAGGGCTCGAGGAGAGGCTTGTCACGCGCTTTAGTTGGGGATTGACACAAACTATCACACCCCCTGACTTTGAAACACGCATTGCCATTTTACAAAGTAAAACGGAACATTTAGGCTACAATTTCCAAAGTGATACTCTAGAATACCTAGCTGGGCAATTTGATTCAAATGTTCGAGATCTTGAGGGAGCCATAAACGACATCACTTTAATTGCCAGAGTAAAAAATATCAAGGATATCACTATTGATATTGCTGCAGAAGCTATTAGAGCTCGAAAACAAGATGTTAGCCAAATGCTCGTCATCCCAATTGACAAAATCCAAAATGAAGTTGGTAACTTCTATGGAGTTAGTGTCAAAGAAATGAAGGGAAGCAGACGCCTTCAAAACATTGTGTTAGCCCGTCAAGTAGCCATGTATTTATCTAGAGAACTAACAGATAATAGTCTTCCAAAAATTGGGAAGGAATTTGGTGGAAAAGATCATACAACAGTTATTCATGCCCATGCTAAAATTAAATCTTTGATTGATGAAGACGATAATTTACGCTTAGAAATTGAATCAATCAAAAAGAAAATCAAATAAGTTGTGGATAACTTTTACTTTATTATCTTTTTTATCCACATTTTTTAAACAAGCCAAAAAACTTGATATGACTTGTTTAAAGTCTGTTTTCCACAGATTTCACAGACTCTATTATTACTATTATCCTTCTAATACTAAAAATAAATAAAGGAGAATCCATGATTCATTTTTCAATTAATAAAAATTTATTTCTACAAGCCTTAAATACAACTAAAAGAGCTATTAGTTCTAAAAATGCCATTCCTATTTTATCAACTGTCAAAATTGACGTGACCAATGAAGGTGTTACTTTAATTGGTTCAAATGGTCAAATTTCAATTGAAAATTTTATTTCTCAAAAAAATGAAGATGCTGGTCTATTAATTACTTCTTTAGGTTCGATCCTTCTTGAAGCTTCTTTCTTTATCAATGTGGTATCTAGCCTACCTGATGTAACTCTTGATTTTAAAGAAATTGAACAAAATCAAATTGTTTTAACCAGCGGCAAATCAGAAATTACCTTAAAAGGAAAAGATAGTGAACAGTATCCACGAATCCAAGAAATTTCAGCAAGCACTCCTTTGGTTCTTGAAACAAAATTGCTCAAGAAAATTATCAATGAAACAGCTTTTGCTGCAAGTACACAAGAAAGTCGTCCAATTTTAACAGGTGTTCATTTTGTATTGAGTCAGCATAAGGAGCTAAAAACAGTGGCAACAGACTCTCATCGTCTAAGCCAGAAAAAATTAATGCTTGAGAAAAATAGTGATGATTTTGATGTCGTGATTCCTAGCCGTTCTCTACGCGAATTTTCAGTGGTATTTACAGATGATATCGAAACTGTAGAGATTTTCTTTGCCAATAACCAAATCCTCTTTAGAAGCGAAAATATTAGCTTCTATACTCGTCTCCTAGAAGGAAACTATCCTGATACAGATCGCTTGATTCCAACAGACTTTAACACTACAATTACTTTTGATGTGGTAAACTTACGTCAGTCAATGGAGCGTGCCCGTCTTTTATCAAGTGCGACTCAAAATGGTACTGTGAAACTTGAAATTAAAGATGGGGTTGTTAGCGCCCATGTTCACTCTCCAGAAGTTGGTAAAGTAAACGAAGAAATCGATACTGATCAGGTTACTGGTGAAGATTTGACCATTAGTTTCAACCCAACTTACTTGATTGATTCTCTTAAAGCTTTAAATAGCGAAAAGGTGACCATTAGCTTTATATCAGCTGTTCGTCCATTTACTCTTGTGCCAGCAGATACTGACGAAGACTTCATGCAGCTCATTACACCAGTTCGTACAAATTAAGTGAAAGAGGTTGAGCTTAGCTCGCCTCTTTTATGATATAATCGAAAAAGAAAAGGAGAATAGTATGTATCAAGTTGGAAATTTTGTTGAAATGAAAAAACCACATGCTTGCACCATCAAGTCAACAGGAAAAAAAGCTAATCGTTGGGAAATTACACGTGTAGGAGCAGATATCAAAATAAAATGCAGTAATTGTGACCATGTTGTCATGATGGGACGCTATGATTTTGATCGAAAAATGAATAAAATTATTGACTGAGAACCCTTAGTTAGAGAGTGAGCAAGTTTTTCCTTTTTGTGTTATAATATTAGGGATTGAAATGAAAACGGAGAATGAGAAAATATGGCTTTAACAGCAGGTATCGTTGGTTTGCCAAACGTTGGTAAATCAACACTATTTAATGCAATTACAAAAGCAGGAGCAGAGGCAGCTAACTACCCATTTGCGACGATTGATCCAAACGTTGGAATGGTTGAAGTTCCAGATGAACGTCTACAAAAATTGACTGAAATGATTACTCCTAAAAAGACAGTTCCAACCACATTTGAATTTACAGATATCGCAGGAATTGTAAAAGGAGCTTCAAAAGGAGAAGGGCTAGGGAATAAATTCTTGGCCAATATTCGTGAAGTAGATGCGATTGTTCACGTAGTTCGTGCTTTTGATGATGAAAATGTGATGCGCGAGCAAGGACGTGAAGACGCCTTTGTAGATCCACTTGCCGATATTGACACCATTAACCTAGAATTGATTCTTGCTGACTTAGAATCGGTGAACAAACGATATGCGCGTGTAGAAAAGATGGCACGTACGCAAAAAGATAAAGAATCAGTAGCTGAGTTTAATGTTCTTCAAAAGATTAAACCAGTCCTTGAAGATGGGAAATCAGCTCGAACTATTGAATTTACAGATGAGGAACAAAAGGTTGTAAAAGGTCTTTTCCTTTTGACGACTAAACCAGTGCTCTATGTTGCTAATGTTGACGAGGATGTGGTTTCAGAACCTGACTCTATCGACTATGTCAAACAAATTCGTGAATTTGCAGCGACAGAAAATGCTGAAGTAGTCGTCATTTCTGCGCGTGCTGAGGAAGAAATTTCTGAATTGGACGATGAAGATAAAAAAGAGTTTCTTGAAGCCATTGGTTTGACAGAATCAGGTGTAGATAAGTTGACGCGTGCAGCTTACCACTTGCTTGGATTGGGAACTTACTTCACAGCTGGTGAAAAAGAAGTTCGCGCTTGGACTTTCAAACGTAGTATGAAGGCTCCTCAAGCAGCTGGGATTATCCACTCAGACTTTGAAAAAGGATTTATTCGTGCAGTAACCATGTCATATGAGGATTTAGTGAAATACGGATCTGAAAAGGCCGTAAAAGAAGCTGGACGCTTGCGTGAAGAAGGAAAAGAATATATCGTTCAAGATGGCGATATCATGGAATTCCGCTTTAATGTCTAAAAAATTAATAAATGGTGTCAATTAGGTTGGAAAAAAATTCCAACCCTTTTGGCTTTTGAAAGGAAAAATAAATGACCAAATTACTTGTAGGCTTGGGAAATCCAGGAGATAAATATTTTGAAACAAAACACAATGTTGGATTTATGTTGAT
Organism: Streptococcus sp. 1449; assembly: GCF_013276805.1. Classification (NCBI taxonomy): domain Bacteria; kingdom Bacillati; phylum Bacillota; class Bacilli; order Lactobacillales; family Streptococcaceae; genus Streptococcus; species Streptococcus sp. 1449. Next base: position 10,575 of record NZ_VMLS01000039.1, on the reverse strand, counting down.
TGACCAACTAGCGAAAAAACAAAATGTCACTTTTACACATGATAAGATATTTCAAGCTGACCTAGCATCCTTTTTCCTAAATGGAGAAAAAATTTATCTTGTCAAACCAACGACATTTATGAATGAAAGTGGAAAAGCGGTTCATGCTTTATTGACTTATTATGGTTTGGATATTGAAGATTTACTCATCATTTACGATGATCTTGACATGGAAGTTGGAAAGATTCGTTTAAGAGCAAAAGGTTCAGCAGGTGGTCATAATGGTATCAAGTCTATTATTCAACATATTGGAACCCAAACCTTTAATCGTGTTAAGATTGGAATCGGAAGACCTAAAAATGGCATGTCAGTTGTTAACCATGTTTTGAGTACCTTTGACAAGGATGATTATATCGGTATTTTACAGTCTATTGACAAAGTTGACGACTCTGTAAACTACTATTTACAAGAGAAAAACTTTGAAAAAACGATGCAGAGGTATAACGGATAAATGGTGACCTTATTAGATTTATTCTCAGAAAATGATCAGATAAAAAAATGGCATCAAAATCTGACAGATAAGAAAAGACAATTAATGTTAGGTTTGTCAACTTCTACAAAAGCTTTAGCAATAGCTAGTAGTTTGAGACAGGAAGATAAGATTGTGTTATTGACGTCAACTTATGGAGAAGCAGAAGGACTTGTTAGTGATCTTCTATCTATCTTGGGTGAGGAATTTGTCTATCCATTTTTGGTAGATGACTCCCCTATGGTAGAATTTTTGATGTCTTCACAAGAAAAAATCATTTCACGGGTTGAAGCCTTGCGTTTTTTGACTGATTCATCTAAGAAAGGGATTTTAGTTTGTAATATCGCAGCAAGTCGATTGATTTTACCGTCTCCAAATGTATTCAAAGATAGTATTGTAAAAATCTCAATCGGTGAAGAATATGATCAACACGCGATTATCCATCAGTTGAAGGAAATTGGCTATCGAAAAGTTACACAAGTACAAACTCAAGGCGAATTTAGTCTTCGAGGAGATATTTTAGATATTTTTGAAATATCCCAGTTAGAACCTTGCCGAATTGAGTTTTTTGGTGATGAAATTGATGGTATCAGGTCATTTGAAGTAGAAACACAATTATCGAAAGAAAATAAGACAGAACTCACCATATTTCCAGCTAGCGACATAATTTTGAGAGAAAAGGATTATCAACGAGGTCAGTCAGCTTTAGAAAAACAGATTTCAAAAACGTTATCACCTATTTTAAAATCATACTTAGAAGAAATTCTTTCAAGTTTTCACCAAAAACAAATGCATTCTGATTCACGGAAATTTTTATCTTTATGCTATGATAAGACATGGACTGTATTTGATTATATTGAAAAAAACATACCAATATTCTTTGATGATTATCAAAAATTGATGAATCAGTATGAAGTCTTTGAAAGAGAATTAGCGCAGTACTTTACAGAAGAATTACAGAATAGTAAAGCATTTTCTGATATGCAGTATTTTGCTGATATTGAACAAATCTATAAAAAACAAAGTCCGGTGACTTTTTTCTCTAATCTTCAAAAGGGACTAGGAAATCTCAAGTTTGACCAAATTTATCAATTTAATCAATATCCTATGCAGGAGTTTTTCAATCAATTTTCTTTTTTAAAAGAAGAAATTGAACGATACAAAAAAATGGATTACACTATTATCCTGCAATCTAGCAATTCAATGGGAAGTAAAACATTGGAGGATATGTTAGAGGAATATCAGATTAAATTGGATTCCAGAGATAAGTCAAGAATCTATCAACAATCTGTAAACTTAATTGAGAGTAACCTAAGACATGGTTTTCATTTTGTAGATGAAAAGATTTTATTGATAACTGAACATGAGATTTTTCAAAAGAAATTGAAACGTCGTTTTCGAAGACAGCATGTTTCAAACGCAGAGAGATTAAAAGATTACAATGAACTTGAAAAAGGAGATTACGTTGTTCACCATATTCATGGGATTGGTCAATATCTAGGAATTGAAACAATTGAAATCAAGGGGATTCACCGTGATTATGTTAGTGTTCAATACCAAAACGGGGATCAAATCTCTATCCCAGTAGAACAGATTCATCTACTGTCTAAATATGTTTCAAGTGATGGGAAAGCTCCAAAACTCAATAAATTAAATGACGGTCATTTTAAAAAAGCAAAGCAAAAAGTTAAGAACCAGGTAGAGGATATAGCAGACGATTTAATCAAACTCTATTCTGAGCGTAGTCAGTTGAAGGGTTTTGCTTTTTCAGCTGATGATGAAGATCAACATGCTTTTGATGATGCATTTCCTTATGTTGAAACGGATGATCAACTTCGTAGTATTGAGGAAATCAAGAGGGATATGCAAGATTCTCAGCCAATGGATAGGCTATTGGTTGGGGATGTTGGTTTTGGAAAGACTGAAGTTGCAATGCGTGCAGCCTTTAAGGCTGTCAATGATCACAAACAGGTTGTCGTTCTAGTTCCGACGACGGTTTTAGCGCAACAGCACTATACGAATTTTAAGGAACGATTCCAAAATTTTGCAGTTAATATTGATGTGTTGAGTCGCTTTAGAAGTAAAAAAGAGCAGACTGAAACACTTGAAAAATTGAAAAACGGTCAAGTCGATATTTTAATTGGAACACATCGTGTTCTGTCAAAAGATGTTGTGTTTTCTGATTTGGGCTTGATGATTATTGATGAAGAACAACGATTTGGTGTCAAGCACAAGGAAACCTTGAAAGAGTTGAAGAAACAAGTGGATGTCCTAACTTTGACCGCTACGCCAATCCCTCGTACCCTCCATATGTCTATGTTGGGAATCAGAGATTTGTCTGTTATTGAAACTCCGCCGACTAATCGTTATCCTGTTCAGACCTATGTTTTGGAAAAGAATGATAGTGTCATTCGTGATGCTGTTTTGCGTGAAATGGAGCGTGGAGGTCAAGTTTACTATCTTTACAATAAAGTTGACACGATTGACCAGAAGGTTTCAGAATTACAGGAGTTGATTCCAGAGGCTTCGATTGGTTATGTTCACGGACAAATGAGTGAAATCCAGTTGGAAAATACTCTACTAGACTTTATTGAGGGACAATACGATATCTTGGTGACGACTACCATTATTGAGACAGGGGTGGACATTCCAAATGCCAATACTTTGTTTATTGAAAATGCAGACCATATGGGCTTGTCAACCTTGTATCAGTTAAGAGGAAGAGTCGGCCGTAGTAATCGTATTGCTTATGCCTATCTCATGTATCGTCCAGAAAAATCGATTAGTGAAGTCTCTGAAAAGAGATTAGAAGCGATTAAAGGATTTACAGAATTGGGATCCGGATTTAAGATTGCTATGCGAGATCTTTCGATTCGTGGAGCAGGGAATCTCCTAGGAAAATCCCAGTCTGGTTTCATTGATTCTGTTGGTTTTGAATTGTATTCGCAGTTATTAGAGGAAGCTATTGCTAAACGAAACGGTAATGCTAACACAAGAACCAAAGGGAATGCTGAGTTGATTTTGCAAATTGATGCCTATCTTCCTGATACTTATATTTCTGATCAACGACATAAGATTGAAATTTACAAGAAAATTCGTCAAATTGACAGCTGTGTCAATTATGAAGAGTTACAAGAGGAGTTGATAGACCGTTTTGGAGAATACCCAGATGTAGTTGCTTATCTTTTAGAGATTGGTTTAGTCAAGTCATATTTGGACAAGGTCTTTGTTCAACGTGTGGAAAGAAAAGATAATAAAATTACAATTCAATTTGAAAAAGTCACTCAACGACTGTTTTTAGCTCAAGATTATTTTAAATCTTTATCCGCAACGAACTTAAAAGCAGGCATCGCTGAGAATAAGGGATCAATGGAGCTTGTATTTGATGTCCGAAATAAGAAAGATTATGAAATTTTAGAAGGTCTGCTGATTTTTGGAGAAAGTTTATTAGAGATAAAAGAGTCTAAGAAAGAAAATTCCATTTGATATTTTTCTTCTATAAAGTAGATAAAAATGGTACAATAATAAGTTGAGGTAATAAGGATGAGATTAGACAAATATTTAAAAGTATCACGAATTATCAAGCGTCGTACAGTCGCAAAGGAAGTAGCAGATAAAGGCAGAATTAAGGTTAATGGAATCTTGGCCAAAAGTTCAACGGATTTGAAAGTTAATGACCAAGTTGAAATTCGCTTTGGCAATAAGTTGCTACTTGTAAAAGTACTGGAGATGAAAGATAGTACAAAAAAAGAAGATGCAGCAGGCATGTATGAAATTATCAGTGAAACACGGGTAGAAGAAAATGTCTAAAAATATTGTACAATTGAATAATTCTTTTATTCAAAATGAACACCAACGTCGTCGCTACCTGATGAAAGAACGACAAAAACGGAATCGTTTTATGGGGTGGGTATTGATTTTGATTATGCTATTATTTATCTTGCCAACTTTTAATTTAGCGCAGAGCTATCAGCAATTACTCCAAAGACGTCAGCAATTAGCAGACTTGCAAACTCAGTATCAAACCTTGAGTGATGAAAAGGATAAGGAGACAGCATTTGCTACCAAGTTGAAAGATGAGGATTATGCTGCCAAATATACACGAGCGAAGTACTATTATTCTAAGTCGAGGGAAATAGTTTATACGATTCCTGACTTGCTTCAAAGGTGATAAAATGGAAAATTTATTAGATGTAATTGAGCAATTTTTGAGTTTATCAGATGAAAAGCTGGAAGAATTGGCTGATAAAAATCAATTATTGCGTTTACAAGAAGAAAAGGAAAGGAAGAATGCGTAAATTCTTAATTATTTTGTTGCTACCGAGTTTTTTGACCATCTCAAAAGTCGTTAGCACAGAAAAAGAAGTCGTCTATACTTCGAAAGAAATTTATTACCTTTCACAATCTGACTTTGGTATTTATTTTAGAGAAAAGCTAAGTTCTCCTATGGTTTATGGAGAAGTTCCTGTCTATGCGAATGAAGATTTAGTAGTGGAATCTGGAAAATTGACTCCTAAAACAAGTTTTCAAATAACCGAGTGGCGCTTAAATAAACAAGGAATTCCGGTATTTAAGCTATCAAATCATCAATTTATAGCTGCGGACAAACGATTTTTATATGATCAGTCAGAGGTAACTTCAACAATAAAAAAAGTATGGTTAGAATCTGACTTTAAACTGTATAATAGCCCTTATGATTTAAAAGAAGTGAAATCATCCTTATCAGCTTATTCGCAAGTATCAATCGACAAAACCATGTTTGTAGAAGGAAGAGAATTTCTACATATTGATCAGGTTGGATGGGTAGCTAAAGAATCAACTTCTGAAGAAGATAATCGGATGAGTAAAGTCCAAGAAATGTTATCGGAAAAATATCAGAAGGATTCATTCTCTATTTATGTTAAGCAACTGACTACTGGAAAAGAAGCAGGTATCAATCAAGATGAAAAGATGTATGCAGCTAGCGTTTTGAAACTCCCTTATCTCTATTATGCGCAAGAAAAAATAAATGATGGTCTTTATCAGTTAGATACGACTGTAAAATACGTATCTGCAGTCAATGATTTTCCAGGTTCTTATAAACCAGAGGGAAGTGGTAGTCTTCCTAAAAAAGAGGATAATAAAGAGTATTCTCTCAAGGACTTAATCACAAAAGTATCTAAAGAATCTGATAATGTAGCTCATAATCTATTGGGTTATTACATTTCAAACCAATCTGATGCCACATTCAAATCCAAGATGTCTGCCATTATGGGAGATGATTGGAATCCAAAAGAAAAATTGATTTCTTCCAAGATGGCCGGGAAGGTCATGGAAGCTATTTATAATCAAAATGGATTTGTGCTAGAGTCTTTGACTAAAACAGATTTTGATAATCAGCGAATTGCCAAAGGTGTTTCTGTGAAGGTAGCTCATAAAATTGGGGATGCGGACGAATTTAAGCATGATACGGGTGTTATCTACGCAGATTTTCCATTTATTCTTTCTATTTTCACTAAGAATTCTGATTATGATACGATTTCTCAGATAGCCAAGGATGTTTATGAGGTTCTAAAATGAGAGAACAAGATTTTTTAAATCATTTTCTCAAGAGAGGATATTTTAAAAAGCATACTAAGGTGGTGCTAGCTCTTTCTGGTGGATTAGATTCTATGTTTCTATTTAAGGTATTGTTTACTTATCAAAAAGAGTTAGAGATTGAATTGATTCTGGCTCATGTGAATCATAAGCAGAGAATTGAATCAGATTGGGAAGAACAGGAATTAAGGAAGTTGGCTGCTGAATCTGGACTTCCTATTTATGTCAGCAATTTTTCAGGAGAATTTTCAGAAGCGCGTGCACGAAATTTTCGCTATGATTTTTTTCAAGAGGTCATGAAAAAGACAGGTGCGACAGCCTTAGTCACTGCCCACCATGCGGATGACCAGGTGGAAACGATTTTGATGCGCTTGATTCGAGGTACTCGCTTGCGCTATCTATCAGGAATTAAGGAGAAGCAAGTAGTCGGAGAGATAGAAATCATTCGTCCCTTCTTGCATTTTCAGAAAAAAGACTTTCCATCAATTTTTCACTTTGAAGATACATCAAATCAGGAGAATCATTATTTTCGAAATCGTATTCGAAACTCTTACTTACCAGAATTGGAAAAAGAAAATCCTCGATTTAGGGATGCAATCTTAGGCATTGGCAATGAAATTTTAGATTATGATTTGGCAATAGCTGAATTATCTAACAATATTAATGTGGAAGATTTACAGCAGTTATTTTCTTACTCTGAGTCTACACAAAGAGTTTTACTTCAAACTTATCTGAATCGTTTTCCAGATTTGAATCTTACAAAAGCTCAGTTTGCTGAAGTTCAGCAGATTTTAAAATCTAAAAGCCAGTATCGTCATCCGATTAAAAATGGCTATGAATTGATAAAAGAGTACCAACAGTTTCAGATTTGTAAAATCAGTCCGCAGGCTGATGAAAAGGAAGATGAACTTGTGTTACACTATCAAAATCAGGTAGCTTATCAAGGATATTTATTTTCTTTTGGACTTCCATTAGAAGGTGAATCAATTCAACAAATACCTGTTTCACGTGAAACATCCATACACATTCGTCATCGAAAAACAGGAGATGTTTTGATTCAAAATGGGCATAGAAAAAAACTCAGACGTTTATTTATTGATTTGAAAATCCCTATGGAAAAGCGAAAATCTGCTCTGATTATTGAGCAATTTGGTGAAATTGTCTCAATTTTGGGAATTGCGACCAGTAATTTGAGTAAAAACACGAAAAATGATATAATGAACACTGTACTTTATATAGAAAAAATAGATAGGTAAAAAAATGTTAGAAAACGATATTAAAAAAATTCTCGTTTCACACGATGAAATTACAGAAGCTGCTAAAAAATTAGGTGCTCAACTCACTAAAGACTATGCAGGAAAAAATCCAATCTTAGTCGGGATTTTAAAAGGATCTATTCCTTTTATGGCTGAATTGGTTAAACATATTGATACACATATTGAAATGGACTTCATGATGGTTTCTAGCTACCATGGTGGAACAGCAAGTAGTGGTGTTATCAATATTAAACAAGATGTGACTCAAGATATCAAAGGAAGACATGTTCTATTTGTAGAAGATATCATTGATACAGGTCAAACTTTGAAGAATTTGCGAGATATGTTTATTGCAAGAGAAGCAGCTTCTGTTAAGATTGCAACCTTGTTGGATAAACCAGAAGGACGTGTTGTAGAAATTGAGGCAGACTATACCTGCTTTACTATCCCAAATGAGTTTGTAGTAGGTTATGGTTTAGACTACAAAGAAAATTATCGTAATCTTCCTTATGTTGGAGTATTGAAAGAAGAAGTGTATTCAAATTAGAAAGAATAATTTTTAATGAAAAAACAAAATAATGGTTTAATTAAAAATCCATTTCTATGGTTATTACTTATTTTTTTCCTAGTTACAGCTTACCAGTATTTTAGTACAGGTAGTGTTGCAGGGAAAAGTGAGCAAATTAATTATACAGAATTGGTAAAAGAAATTACCGATGACAATGTAAAAGAATTAACCTACCAACCAAATGGCAGTGTTATCGAAGTTTCGGGTGTCTATAAAAATCCTAAAACAAGTAAAGAAGAAACAGGCATTCAGTTCTTTTCTCCATCTGTTACAACAGTAGAGAAATTTTCAAGTATTATTCTTCCCTCTGATACCACAGTATCAGAATTGCAAAAACTTGCTTCGGACCATAAAGCAGAAGTAACTATTAAGCATGAAAGTTCAAGTGGTATGTGGATTAATCTACTCGTATCCATTGTGCCATTTGGAATTCTATTCTTCTTCCTATTCTCTATGATGGGAAATATGGGGGGAGGCAATGGTCGTAACCCAATGAGTTTTGGACGTAGTAAGGCTAAAGCTGCAAATAAAGAGGATATTAAAGTAAGATTTTCAGATGTTGCTGGAGCTGAGGAAGAAAAGCAAGAACTAGTTGAAGTTGTTGAATTCTTAAAAGATCCAAAACGATTTACAAAACTTGGAGCCCGTATTCCAGCAGGTGTTCTTTTGGAGGGGCCTCCGGGAACAGGTAAAACTTTGCTTGCTAAAGCAGTCGCCGGAGAAGCAGGTGTTCCATTCTTGAGTATCTCAGGTTCTGATTTTGTAGAAATGTTTGTCGGAGTTGGAGCTAGTCGTGTTCGTTCTCTTTTTGAAGATGCCAAAAAAGCAGCGCCAGCTATCATCTTTATCGATGAAATTGATGCTGTTGGTCGCCAACGTGGTGTCGGCCTCGGTGGAGGAAATGATGAACGTGAGCAAACCTTGAACCAACTCTTGATTGAGATGGATGGTTTTGAGGGAAATGAAGGGATTATCGTCATTGCTGCGACAAACCGTTCAGATGTACTAGACCCTGCCCTTTTACGTCCAGGACGTTTTGATAGAAAAGTATTGGTTGGTCGCCCTGATGTTAAAGGTCGTGAAGCAATCTTGAAAGTTCATGCTAAGAACAAGCCTTTAGCAGAAGATGTTGATTTGAAATTAGTGGCTCAACAAACTCCAGGCTTTGTTGGTGCTGATTTAGAGAATGTCTTGAATGAAGCAGCCTTGGTTGCTGCTCGTCGCAATAAATCGATAATTGATGCTTCAGATATTGATGAAGCAGAAGATAGAGTGATTGCTGGACCTTCTAAGAAAGATAAGACAGTTTCACAAAAAGAACGTGAATTGGTTGCCTACCATGAGGCAGGACATACCATTGTTGGCCTAGTCTTATCGAATGCCCGCGTTGTTCATAAGGTTACAATTGTACCAAGAGGCCGTGCAGGCGGATACATGATTGCACTTCCTAAAGAAGATCAAATGCTTCTATCTAAAGAAGATATGAAAGAGCAATTGGCTGGCTTAATGGGTGGACGTGTAGCTGAAGAAATTATCTTTAATGTCCAAACTACAGGAGCTTCAAACGACTTTGAACAGGCGACACAAATGGCGCGTGCAATGGTTACAGAGTACGGTATGAGTGAAAAACTTGGCCCAGTACAATATGAAGGAAATCATGCTATGTTTGGTGCACAGAGTCCTCAAAAATCAATTTCAGAACAAACAGCTTATGAAATTGACGAAGAGGTTCGTTTATTATTGAATGAAGCACGAAATAAAGCTGCTGAAATTATTCAGTCAAATCGTGAAACTCACAAGTTGATTGCAGAAGCACTATTGAAATACGAAACATTGGATAGTACACAAATTAAATCTCTCTATGAAACAGGAAAGATGCCTGAAGCAGTAGAAGAGGAATCTCATGCATTATCTTATGATGAAGTAAAGTCAAAAATGAATGATGAAAAATAACCCAAAGAGAGGCAAGACCTCTCTTTTTTGTGCAGTTGAGGAGCTAAAGGGTGCAGAATGGATGAAATGTACCAAAAGTGTTTCTAATCTGTTAGACTGTATCTAGAAAGGGGAAAATTATGATTAAAGAATTGTATGAAGAAGTCCAAGGGACTGTGTATAAGTGTAGAAATGAATATTACCTTCATTTATGGGAATTGTCGGATTGGGACCAAGAGGGAATGATATGTCTATATGAATTGATTAGTAAAGAAGAAGGATTAGTAGAAGATATCTCTCGTTTAAGGAAATATTTTAAGACTAAGTTTCGGAATCGAATTCTAGACTATATCCGTAAACAAGAAAGCTACAAACGAAGATATAATAAAGAACCATATGAAGAAGTAGGTGAGATTAGTCATCGTATAAGCGAGGGAGGTCTGTGGATAGATGACTATTATCTCTTTTATGAAACACTAAGAGATTATAGAAACAAACAAAGTAAAGAGAAACAAGAAGAGCTAGAACGCATTTTAAGAAATGAACGATTCCGAGGGCGTCAAAGAGTGTTAAGAGACTTACGTATTGTGTTTAAAGAGTTTGACATCCGTAGCCGGTAAGAAGCAATGCAAAAAAATGAAAAAAATAGGAAAAGGTGTGTCAATCGAAAGTGATGATGCCCCAAAAAATGGTGAGATTGAGGGCAATTATTTTGCTTTCATTTGACACTAGAA
>NZ_VMLS01000038.1:0-18389 GCF_013276805.1 Streptococcus sp. 1449 | reverse complement strand
CAAAATACTGTTTTGAGGTTGTGGATAGAACTGACGAAGTCAGCTCAAAACATGGTTTTGAGGTTGTGGATAGAACTGACAGAGTCAGCTCAAAACATGGTTTTGAGGTTGTGGATAGAACTGACAGAGTCAGCTCAAAACATGGTTTTGAGGTTGTGGATAGAACTGACAGAGTCAGTATCATATACCTACGGCAAGGTGGAGCTGACGTGGTTTGAAGAGATTTTCGAAGAGTATAAAATATTCAGGTGACGCATAGATATAGTTAATTGAAGCTTTGTTTGAAATCTGATAAAATAATGATATTACTAAGTTTTAAAAACTAAAGAAAAGGGAAGATATGATTACAGGCGAATTAAAAAATAAAATCGATCAGTTGTGGGAAATTCTTTGGACAGAAGGAAACGCAAATCCTTTAACAAATATTGAACAGTTGACTTATCTCTTATTTATGAAAGATTTGGATAGTGTCGAGCTTGGACGTGAAAGTGATGCTGAATTTCTAGGGATTCCTTATGAGGGAGTTTTTCCAAAAGATAAACCTGAATACCGTTGGTCAACTTTTAAAAATATAGGAGATGCTCAGGAAGTTTATCGTTTAATGACTCAGGAGATTTTTCCGTTTATTAAAAATCTCAAGGGGGATACAGATGATACAGCCTTTTCACGATATATGCGAGAAGCTATTTTTCAAATAAATAAACCTGCTACGCTTCAAAAGGCAATTTCTATCTTAGATGTTTTTCCAACTAGGGGATTAGATGTAGATTTTGATAATGACAAACAAAGTATTACTGATATCGGAGATATCTATGAATATCTGTTATCAAAATTGTCGACCGCAGGTAAAAATGGACAGTTCCGTACACCTCGTCACATCATCGATATGATGGTTGAGTTGATGCAACCGACCATCAAAGATATTATCTCAGATCCCGCTATGGGTTCTGCTGGCTTCTTAGTATCTGCTAGCCGTTACTTAAAGCGTAAGAAAGATGAATGGGAAACCAATACAGATAATATCAATCATTTTCATAATCAGATGTTTCATGGAAATGATACGGATACGACTATGTTGAGACTTGGGGCGATGAACATGATGCTACATGGAGTAGAAAATCCACAAATCAGTTACCTTGACTCGCTGTCTCAAGATAATGAAGAAGCCGATAAATATACTTTGGTTTTAGCAAATCCTCCTTTTAAGGGCTCACTTGACTACAATTCAACCTCTAATGACCTTCTTGCAACCGTAAAAACCAAAAAAACAGAATTACTCTTTCTTTCTCTTTTCTTGCGAACTTTAAAACCAGGTGGACGAGCAGCAGTTATCGTACCTGATGGTGTCCTTTTTGGTTCGTCTAAAGCTCATAAAGGAATTCGTCAGGAAATTGTAGAGAATCATAAGCTTGATGCTGTAATCTCAATGCCTAGTGGTGTTTTCAAGCCTTATGCTGGAGTTTCAACTGCCATTCTCATCTTTACAAAAACTGGCAATGGTGGTACTGACAAGGTCTGGTTTTACGATATGAAAGCGGATGGTTTAAGTTTGGATGATAAGCGACAACCGATTAGCGACAATGATATTCCAGATATTATCGAACGCTTTCATCATCTTGAAAAAGAAGTGGAACGTCAGAGAACGGATCAATCTTTCTTTGTTCCAGTTGATGAGATAAAGGAAAATGATTATGATTTGTCTATCAATAAATATAAAGAGATTGAGTATGAAAAAGTTGAGTATGAACCAACAGAGGTCATCTTAAAGAAAATCAATGATTTAGAAAAAGAAATTCAAGCTGGCTTGGCTGAATTAGAAAAATTACTCAAGTAGGGAGGTGGCTGTATGAAAAAAGTGAAGTTGGGGGAAGTCTTATCTCTAAAAAAAGGCAAGAAAGCCACTGTACTTGCTGAACAAACAACTCTAAGCCAACGTTATATTCAAATAGATGATTTAAGAAATAATAATAATTTAAAATTCACTGAAAGTTTAAATATGACTGAAGCACTTCCAGATGATATTCTGATAGCATGGGATGGTGCTAATGCAGGAACAGTTGGCTATGGGTTATCGGGAGCTGTTGGTAGTACAATTACGGTCTTAAAAAAGAATGAGCGATACAAAGAAAAAATTATATCAGATTACTTGGGAGTCTTTTTGGAAAGTAAATCGCAGTATTTACGAGATCATTCAACAGGTGCAACAATTCCTCATTTAAACAAGAATATATTACTTGATTTACAATTAGAATTGCTAGGTATCGAAGAACAAGAGAACATTATCTGTATTCTTAATACGATTAAAAGGCTTATTACTAAAAGAAAATTGCAGTTAGATGAACTAAACTTGCTCGTCAAATCCCGATTTAACGAGATGTTTGGGGATTTTTATACTACATTATTCCCCAAATATAAAATAGGTGAAAAATTTGAAGTTTCTAGTGGAAGTACACCATCAAGAGATAATAAATTATATTGGGATAGCGGAACGATTAATTGGGTAAAAACAACTGAGGTAATAAATAGAGAAATTACGGAAACTGAGGAAAAAATCACAAAATTTGCTTTAGAAAATACATCTCTTAAACTTTTTCCAGTTGATACAATATTAATTGCTATGTATGGTCAAGGACAAACAAGAGGAAGAAGTGCAATCCTCAAAGTTGAATCTACTAGCAACCAAGCATGTGGGGCTATATTTCAAAATAAAATAGACAATCCAGTTTTTATTTGGCATCAATTAATGCTAAGGTATAGCGAATTACGAGAACTTGGACGAGGAGGAAATCAACCTAATTTAAACGGTCAACTGATTAAAAATTTTGAACTGATTTTCCCCCCTCTTTCCCTCCAAAATGAGTTCTCAGACTTTGTAGCCCAGGTCGACAAATCACAATTGGCAATCCAAAAATCTCTGGAAGAGCTTGAAACTTTGAAGAAATCTCTGATGCAGGAGTATTTTGGCTGATATTCTGCCATTGTAATTACGGTAATGATTTGTTATAATACAACAAAGGAGGAAGTCAGATGGTAGTAAAAACAAGAAAACAAGGAAATTCAATCACCATTACGATTCCAAGTGAATTTAATATTCCAAGTGGTGTAAAATACGAAGCTAAATTGTTACCAAGTGGTGAGATTATCTTTACTCCTGAAGAATTGGATCAGCAGGTTTCTTATGTATCTGATGATGCCTTTGACTTAAATTTAGATAAAATATTTGACGAATACGACGATGTTTTCAAAGCTTTGGTGGAAAAATGACAATCTATCTAACAGAAAAGCAAATTGAAAAAATAAATGCTTTAGCAATTCAACGGTATTCTCCAAATGAGAAAATTCAAACAGTTAGTCCTTCTGCCTTAAATATGATTGTGAACTTACCAGAACAATTTGTCTTTGGGAAGCCTCTTTATCCAACAATTTTTGATAAAGCAACGATACTATTTGTCCAATTGATAAAGAAGCATGTTTTTGCCAATGCTAATAAACGAACTGCTTTCTTCGTTTTGGTCAAATTTTTACAATTAAATGGCTATCGTTTTTCTGTAACGGTTGAAGAAGCGGTAAATATGTGTGTAACTATCGCAGTAGAATCCTTAACAGATGAAAAAATGATAAGCTACTCCAAATGGGTTTCTGAACATTCTGTTAGAGAAAAGGTCAAAAAGTAACCTAGTATGCTGGATTTGAATGAGCACAAGAAAATAAATGAACAGACAATATTAGAATTCTGTAATGCAGAAACTGATATTGTCTCTTTTTATTGATGAATAAGAAAGTGAGAAATTATGGAATCAAAAGTTACAATTATCATGCAAGAAATGTTACCTCTTTTAAATAATGAACAATTACTAGTGTTGAGAGAGAGTTTAGAACATCATCTAGTAGACGGAAAAAAGCAGCAGAAGTATTCGAATAATAACCTGTTGCAACTCTTTATCACTGCCAAACAGGTAGAGGGCTGTAGCTCAAAAACAATTCGTTATTACCAGAGGACGATTGAAAACTTGTTTAATGCTATTAAAGAGTCTGTGACACAACTCACAACAGATGATTTAAGGAGTTATTTAGCAAATTACCAGTCTGAAAAGGATTGTAGTAAGGCGAATTTAGACAATATTAGGCGTATATTGTCTTCTTTTTTTGCTTGGCTTGAGCAAGAGGAATATATCATTAAAAATCCCATTCGACGGATAAAGAAAATTAAGACTGAGCAAAATGTGAAGGAAACTTATACTGATGAACATTTGGAAATTATGCGCGATAACTGTGAAAATTTGAGAGATTTGGCAATAATAGACCTACTAGCATCGACAGGTATGCGTGTAGGGGAGCTTGTACAGTTGAATCGTTCAGATATTGATTTTGAAAACAGAGAGTGTGTTGTCTTTGGTAAAGGAAAGAAGGAGAGACCAGTATATTTTGACGCTCGTACGAAAATTCATTTAAGAAACTATCTTAACGACAGAAAAGATAGTCACCCTGCTCTTTTTGTAACGTTAGTTGGAAAAGTCCAGAGGCTTGGAATTGCTGGTGTAGAGATTCGCTTAAGAAAGTTAGGAGACAAACTCGGTATACAAAAGGTTCACCCACATAAGTTCAGAAGAACTTTAGCGACTAAGGCAATTGATAAAGGTATGCCTATCGAGCAAGTCCAAAAACTGCTAGGTCATAGCAAGATTGACACAACCCTGGCCTATGCCATGGTCAATCAAAATAATGTCAAGCATTCACACCAAAAATTCATCTCTTAAAAGCAAATCCCGATTTAACGAGATGTTTATATTAAGTGACTTTTCATTAAAGAGACTAGGAGAATTAGTTGACGAAGTCCGATATGGGACGAGTTTACCGGCTACTCTTAACGGTAAATACGGATATTTAAGAATGAATAATATAACTGAAGGTGGTCAGTTAAACATACAGAATTTAAAACATATAGATATTCCAGAGGAGGACTTAGAAAAGTATGTTGTAAGAAAAGGGGATGTACTATTTAATCGTACAAATAGTCTGGAATTAGTTGGGAAAACATGTATCTATGAATTAGATTATGATATGGTTATTGCAGGTTATATTATTCGTATCAGAACAAAGAATAATATTTTAAATCCTAGATACCTCTCTGAATTTTTAAATTTTCCTAGTACAAAGAAGTTTCTAAGGAACATCGCGAAAGGTGCTGTTAATCAAGCTAATATAAATGCAAAAGAATTACAAAATATTTCCATCCCCCTCCCCCCTCTAGCCCTCCAAAATGAGTTCGCAGACTTTGTAGCCCAGGTCGACAAATCACAATTTGCTTGTGAGATAGCTATAAAAGTGTGGAGAAATAGCTTGAAATTTAGTATAATATAGCTAAACTATTTGTTTAAAGTGAGAAAAAAATGGGAAATTTTAGCTTTCTTTTAAAAAATGACGAATATGAATCTTTTTCAAAACCTTGCATTGAAGCTGAGAATATGATTGCTACATCAACTGTGGCTACTGCCTTTATGGCGCGTCGTGCTTTAGAGCAGGCTGTCCATTGGATATATAGTCACGATTCATATTTAGAGGCTCCCTATCGTGCTACTCTATCTTCTTTAGTATGGGATGATGATTTTAGGGATATCGTAGATTCTGAACTCCACAAGCAGATAGTTCTGTTGATTCGGTGGGGAAACCATGCTGCTCATGGTGGTGAAATTAAGGAACGAGAAGCGATTTTAGCTTTGCATCATTTGTATCAGTTTGTTAATTTTATCGATTATTGTTACAGCAATGAATTTGTGGAGCGTTATTTTGATGAGAAGTGCTTACCACTTTCAGCAAACATCAAATATCGAGAAACTCCACAATCTATGATAAAGTTACAAGACAGTTTACCAGAACTGCCTGATTTTCATGAGCAGATGGCTGCTCAGTCCGTAGAAGTTCAAGAGACTTATACTGAAAAACGTGAGACTGCAGCGCAACGGCAAGATGTGCCTTTCCATATTGATCAATTATCTGAGGCAGAGACAAGAAAGCTCTTTATTGATATCGATCTCCGTTTAGCAGGATGGATATTTGAAGAAAACTGTCGTGTTGAGATAGCCGTTGATGGTCTCAAACACGGTTCAGGAATTGGTTACTGTGACTATGTACTTTATGGTAAAAATGGGAAAATTTTAGCGATTGTAGAGGCTAAAAAAGCCTCTGTCAATCCAGAAGTAGGGGAAGTACAGGTCAAAGAATATGCTGAAGCTCTGGAGAAACATATCGGCTATCAGCCAATTTGCTTTATTACAAATGGGTTGAAGCACTATATACTTGATGGTCCGAACCGACGCCAGATTGCAGGCTTTTACTCTCAAGAAGAATTGCAATTAGTGATGGATAGACGTCATCTTCAAAAACCACTTGAGGATATTTCTAGTAAAATTAGAGACGATATTTCCGGGCGTCACTACCAAAAACATGCGATTGCAAGCGTTTGTGAAGCTTTCTCTAATCATCGTAGACAGGCACTTTTGGTTATGGCAACTGGGGCTGGGAAAACTCGTACAGCAGTTTCTCTAGTTGATACCTTATCACGTCATAACTGGGTAAAAAACGTTCTCTTCTTAGCCGATAGAACTTCCTTGGTTAAGCAAGCCTATGATTCGTTTAGAAAATTACTCCCAGATCTTTCCGTTTGTAACTTCTTAGAAGATAAAGAAGGAGCTCAATCAAGTCGTATGGTCTTTTCAACTTATCCGACTATGATTGGAGCGATTAGTGGTCAAGAAGAAGTAAATCAACGCCCTTTCACTGTTGGGCATTTTGACCTTATCATAATTGACGAATCTCACCGTTCTATTTATCAGAAATACAAGTCCATTTTTGATTATTTTGATGCAAGGATTGTAGGCTTAACCGCTACTCCGCGTCAAGATTTAGATAAAAACACCTATGGATTCTTTAATTTGGAGAATGGGGTTCCAACATATGCATATGATTTGGAAGAAGCTGTTAAAGACGGATATTTAGTAGCCTATCATTCTATCGAAACCAAACTGAAACTACCTACGGATGGTCTACATTATGATGATTTGTCCGAAGAAGAAAAGGAACATTTTGATAGCAAATTTGAAGACGATAGCTGTGAAAAAGATATTGATGGGAGTGTGTTTAATTCTTTTATTTTCAATAAAAGTACAGTAGAAATTGTTTTAAATGAACTCATGACAAGAGGAATTCAGACAGCCTCGGGTGATGAAATTGGTAAAACTATTATTTTTGCTAAAAATCATGATCATGCGGAATATATCAGAGGTATTTTTAACAACCGCTATCCTGAAAAAGGGAGCGACTATGCTCAGGTGATTGATTATAGTATTAAGCATTATCAGACCTTGATTGATGATTTTAAAATTAAGGAGAAGTATCCTCAAATTGCGATTTCTGTCGATATGTTAGATACAGGTATTGATGTACCAGAGGTTGTTAATTTAGTCTTCTTCAAGAAAGTACGTTCTAAAACTAAGTTTTGGCAGATGATTGGTCGAGGAACCCGTCTATGTAAAGATTTATTTGGACCTGAGCAGGATAAGGAAAACTTCTTGGTATTTGATTATGGGGACAATTTTGATTATTTTCGTGCAGATCCAAGAGATGGAGAGGGTCGTCACATTGTTTCTTTGACTCAGCGTTTATTTAATATCAAAGTGGACTTGATTCGAGAACTTCAGGGACTCCAATACCAAGAAGATCAGTTTGCGAGAGCATACCGTCAGGAGCTTGTTTCAGAACTTCAAGGTCGTATAGAGAGCTTAAATGAGTTGGACTTCAGGGTTCGTATGGTTTTAGATACAGTTTATAGCTATAGGAAATTAGAAAGTTGGCAGAATCTAACTGCTGTTACAAGTGAAACCATTCAAAAAAATCTCTCTCCGCTTTTATTTGATGAAGATAAAGAAGATGAGATGGCGAGGAGATTTGATTTGTGCTTACTTCATATTCAGTTAGGGCAACTGACAGCTAAATCTTCTACTGTTCATATTTCCCAAGTGATGAAGACGGCTAGAGCTCTTTCTGCTATTGGCAATATCCCGCAGGTTTTTGAGCAGGCTGAAATTATCAGGAAAGTACAGGAGCCTGAATTTTGGAAAGAAGTTAGCTTGTCTGATTTGGAAAAAATTCGTCTTGCTATTCGAGATTTATTACAGTTTTTGGATAAAACAGACCGTAAACCCTACTATGTTAACTTTGAAGATCGTATACTCTCCACTGTTCACGAGACCACAGCATTTTTGCAGGTCAACGATCTTCGGTCTTACAATGAAAAAGTTGAGCATTATTTGAAAACTCATCTGGATGAAGAGTCTATTTCTAAGCTATACCATAATAAAAAGTTGACATCTGATGATATGCTTGCACTTGAAAAATTGCTCTGGGAAAAATTAGGTAGTAAAGCAGACTACCAACATCATTATGAAAATAAGGCAATTCCGAGATTGGTTCGTGAGATTATTGGCTTAGATAGAGAGTCTGCCAATCGTATTTTTTCTAAATTTTTGTCGGATGAGAACCTTAATGCCAGGCAGATTTCATTTGTAAAATTGATTGTAGACTACATTGTAGAAAATGGTTGCTTAGAGATGAAAGTGTTAACGCAAGAGCCATTTAAATCTCATGGATCTGTTCAACTACTCTTTCAACACCAACTACCAGTACTTCGTAATATTGTTCAAACCATTGAGCTCATCAATAATCGAGCTGGAGAAGCGGCTTAAATTCTAAAGTGATTGCCATACTGAGACTCATTTAAAATTAAAAAGAGTAGAAATTTATGTCATATATGAGAAGTTTTATTAGGAAGAATGTCATCGTTTTCCTAGAATACAGTATCAGTTGTTAAGTGGCTGATAAATTTCAAAGTAGATACTTGTACCACGATGTTTGTTGATCGAGTTATTATAAAAGAGCTACTTTGATTTTAAAGAAATAGAAAACAAAAAGCCGAGCAAGAATTCAATTGCAGGAGAAAATGAAGGAATACTCAGTGAAAATCAAAGAGCAAACTAGCCGCAGGCTGCTCAAAACACTGTTTTGAGGTTGTAGATGAAACTGACGAAGTCAGTAACCATACCTACGGCAAGGCGATGTTAATGCGGATTGAAGAGATTTTTGAAGAGTATAAATCTTCCTAGGATAAAGCAAAACGCATAATATCAAGGGTTTTAAACACTTGATATTATGCGTTTTCTGATGTTAAAGACTTTCTACCAGGTTTTTTGAAGCATAATTGTTAGTTGTAGTCATTTATTATTCTTCAAAGAAAAATGGTGGGGCGAATTTTTTCAGTTCTTCAAAGCACTTTTGAGCAGCATCTGCATCTTCACAGATGATAAGACAGACATCATCACCACAAAGGGTAGCGATAGCGTCAGGGAAGCTCAAAGCATCAATGATAGAACCAAAGGATTGAGCCAGTCCAGGAAGGGTTTTTAGTAGGACTTGGTGTTGAACTGGGCGCATCAAGACAAGGGCGTCTTCCATGTAGAGTTCGAGACGTTTTTCCCATTTTGAGATGGAACCATTGTTAAGAACATAATAAGCGCTATCTTCTTCGCGGACTTTTGATAGGTTCATATTTTTGATGTCGCGTGAGAGGGTTGCCTGGGTCACTTGAATGTCGTTCTCAGCAAGAAGGGACTGCAATTCAGCCTGTGTATGAATCTTGTTTTTTGCGACAAGAGCGCGTATGAGTTGGTGGCGGTGTTCTGATTTATTCATAATAATGTAACTCCTTTTAGCAAGGTATGGTAAGCGTGGACTGAGCGAGGTCGACAGTCAAGTAGTAGTCGGTATTGTCACGGATGGTGATTTCAAAGTCAGTCGTATAGAGGACTAAACGAAGAGTATCTCCTTCTTTTAGATTGTAAATAGTTGGTTGCAGTTCAAATTGCACATCCATCCATTCATCTGCAGTAATATCCTCTACTAACAGTAAATCATTTCTATTTTGTAAATTAAGGTAACCTTTTGTCACGACTCGTTGTGCATCTGGTCTAAATGGCAGTTCACAGAGATTTTCCAGCATATGATAGCGACCGTTGTCAATGGTTCTAGCACTTAAAACAGCTGGATAAGGCTGTAAGTATTTCTTTTGACCAAGTTCCAGTAATTGAGCAGATAAAAGCCCCTTGTTTGTGCTGGATTTGATATGAAGATTGAGCTGAGCGCGACCGTTTAAATGAATGTCCTTGGTCACAGGAAGGTCAATAGTAATCTGATTAGCTTTCCCTTGATAGAGTTCTGTATTGAAGGTTTGGTAGGTCTTACCATAGCGCTCAAAATCCTTATCTGAGTACTGGTTTTGAATAGCTTGCTCTTCTTGACCAAGTGAGAAGGTTTCACAGTTTTCTTGCCCACCGAAGTTATCAAGTGATAACCAAGTCTGTGGAGCTGTATTGTCCTGCCAGATAACAGTAGGAAGTTGAAAGTCTGTTTCCTGTCCTAGTAATTTCTTGGTTAATAAGGCATTTATGGACTCACGGAAGTCAATTGATTGCCAATTGTTCATGTAAACATGGGCACCATTATGGAAAAAGAGATGCTTGTGTATATGAGTAGGAAGAGCATGGAACATCTGGTAAACATGAAGTGGTTTGACATTCCAATCCTGAGAACCATGAGTAAAGACAACCTCTGCCTTTACTTTATGGGCATTGAGCAGATAATTGCGGTCATGCCAAAACTGATTGTAGTCCCCAGTTTTTCGGTCTAGCTGAGCTTTCACTTTTTCTAAGTCAGCTTGGTGAGCTTCATTGCCACGGATATAGTCGCCAGCTAAGAGATTACGAGAATAGGTTAACTCAGCAAGGGAGTCAAAGTCCTCACCTGGATAACCACCTGGGCTAGTCACCAGACCGTTTTCACGGTAGTAGTTGTACCATGATGAAATTCCTGCCTCGGCAATGATAACTTCTAAACCATCGACTCCTGTAGTCGCAAGACCATTGGACATGGTACCTAGATAGGAAAGTCCCGTTGTAGCAACTTTTCCGTTTGACCAATCAGCCTTGACTTGACGCTGGCGCGTGTGATCAGTAAAGGCACGGCAACGGCCGTTAAGCCAATCGATGACATTTTTATAAGCCTCGATTTGCTGGTAGTCTCCATTAGTCATGAAACCTGTCGAGTCTTTGGTACCAACACCTGAGACATAGAGATTGGCAAAGCCTCTCGGAAGGAAGTAGTCGTTTAGTGTATAGCTAGAGTTGATGTGAGTTAGCTTTTCCTCAGCCTCTGCTATAAGCTCAGCTTTACCTTGGGGTTGGACGAGATTTAGTTGAGGTTTCTCTAGCTCAATCTTGTGAGGAAGCTTAACCTCAAGCTCGCCCTCCATCTTGTAGAGAGCCTTGTCACTAGCCTTGTCATTGGTTCCCTGATGATAAGGGCTGGCTGTCATGATGGCAGGGATTTTTCCATCAAAACGAGGGCGAATAATGCTAACCTTTACTAGGTCTGATAGCCCTTTTTGGTCAGTATCGACACGAGACTCCACGTAAACGACTTCACGAATGACATCCTG
This sequence comes from Streptococcus sp. 1449, assembly GCF_013276805.1. NCBI lineage: Bacteria > Bacillati > Bacillota > Bacilli > Lactobacillales > Streptococcaceae > Streptococcus > Streptococcus sp. 1449. Next base: position 6,844 of record NZ_VMLS01000038.1, on the reverse strand, counting down.
GTTAGAAAAAGTAGCCAAACTCTTGCCGTTAAAGTAGTGGTAGTCATTATCCTCCGGAATAAGACCATCACTAACAAGTTGGTCGATAAGAGTATTTCCTTTTTTGGTGCGAGTATTGAGTAACTGATAGAGATTTTCAAGCAAGTCACCGTATACAATAGGAAATCCAGTTTCTTTACGAAAAACGTCACTGTCTTCGAAGTCAACCAAATAAGAAAAGCCTAAAAGTTGAAAAGCAACAGTATAAAAAATATCTGCTGTCAGTTCATCTTCTGATTGAAAAAATGTCAGCAGGTCTGTTTTTTTATCAGCTGCTAGGATGGAAAGTGGGTAGTTGGTGTCTTGATAAGTGAAAAAGAAACGACGTAAAAAGGTTTCAAGTGAGTCTTTGTGATTGGCTGTATTTTGTAAATCAAAGCCATATTTTTTTAGTTCAGATAAGATATTTTCTTTTGGGAAAGTGATATAACTATATTGATTAAAACGCATAGAACCTCCATATAGAATGATAGTTAAGGTTATTATATCAAAAAAAAAGCAGAAAGGGAATTGTTAACTGTAAAAGGAAATAATCTAATAAAAATGAATAAAGTGCTAAATTCAATATAGAGAACAGTGTAATAATAGATATAATGGATATAATATAAAAATTCTAGGAGATTTATATTGTATGTTTTCTATTTTTTTATATATATAATATAGTATAAATATAAAAACGATGACAAAAATACAAATGAATAGAAAGTAAATTAGTAAGCTGATGAAATTTTTCTCAAGAGAAGCCTTTTATAGGTGAAAATGGTATAATATAGTGAGAAGGATAGAGGAGAAGTGTAAATTGATCGCACAACTAGATACAAAAACAGTCTATAGTTTTATGGAAAGCGTCATTTCGATTGAAAAGTATGTGAGAGCAGCTAAAGAATTCGGCTACACTCATCTGGCTATAATGGATATTGACAATCTTTATGGTGCTTTTGACTTTCTAGAGGTTACAAAAAAATATGGCATTCATCCTTTATTAGGGCTTGAAATGACTGTGTTTGTGGATGCTCAGGAAGTGAATCTGCGCTTTTTAGCTTTATCTAGTGTGGGCTATCAGCAGTTGATGAAGCTTTCGACAGCCAAGATGCAGGGGGAGAAAAATTGGTCGGTTTTATCTCAGTACTTAAATGATATTGCGGTAATTGTGCCTTATTTTGATGGACTGGAGTCGTTAGAACTAGGCTGTGATTACTATATAGGGGTTTATCCGGAAACACCAGCAAGCGAATTTTATCATCCAATCTTGCCCCTCTATCGGGTCAATGCTTTTGAAAGCAGGGATAGAGAAGTTCTTCAAGTTTTAACAGCGATTAAAGAAAACCTACCGCTTAGAGAAGTTCCCTTGCGCTCACGACAAGATGTCCTTATATCAGCAAGTTCTTTAGAGAAATTATTCCTAGAACGATTTCCGCAAGCCTTAGACAATTTAGAAAAGCTGATTTCAGGCATTTCTTACGACTTGGATACGAGTCTGAAACTGCCTCGTTTTAACCCAGCTAGACCAGCAGTAGAAGAGTTGAGAGAACGCGCTGAGCTTGGGCTTGCTCAGAAGGGATTGACTAGTAAAGAATATCAAGACCGTCTAGACCAAGAATTGGCTGTTATTCATGATATGGGATTTGATGATTATTTCTTGGTTGTTTGGGATTTGTTGCGTTTTGGACGACTGAATGGCTACTATATGGGAATGGGAAGGGGTTCTGCAGTTGGTAGCTTGGTTTCTTATGCCTTAGATATTACAGGGATTGACCCAGTAGAGAAAAATCTGATTTTTGAACGCTTTCTCAATCGTGAACGCTATACCATGCCTGATATTGATATTGATATCCCAGATATTTATCGTCCAGATTTTATCAGATATGTTGGTAATAAATATGGCAGTAAACATGCGGCACAAATCGTTACTTTTTCTACCTTTGGTGCCAAGCAAGCTCTGCGTGATGTCTTGAAACGCTTTGGTGTTCCAGAGTATGAATTATCCGCAATTACCAAGAAAATCAGTTTCCGTGATAATCTCAAGTCAGCCTATGAGGGCAATCTCCAGTTTCGTCAGCAAATTAATAGTAAGTTAGAATACCAAAAAGCCTTTGAAATTGCCTGCAAGATTGAGGGCTATCCAAGACAAACCTCTGTCCATGCAGCTGGTGTTGTGATTAGCGACCAAGATTTGACCAATTACATTCCTCTAAAGCATGGTGATGAAATTCCACTGACTCAGTATGATGCTCATGGAGTTGAGGCTAGCGGTCTTTTGAAGATGGATTTTCTGGGACTACGAAATTTGACCTTTGTCCAGAAGATGCAAGAATTACTTGCAGAAACAGAAGGTGTTAAGATAGTTATCAACGAGATTGATTTGGAAGACAAAGAAACGTTAGCTTTATTTGCTTCTGGCAATACAAAAGGTATCTTTCAATTTGAACAACCTGGTGCCATTCGTCTGCTTAAGCGTGTGCAACCAGTCTGTTTTGAAGATGTCGTAGCGACTACTTCTCTAAATAGACCAGGTGCTAGTGATTATATCAATAATTTTGTGGCAAGAAAACATGGGCAGGAAGAAGTGACTGTTCTGGATCCAGTACTGGAGGATATTTTGGCTCCAACCTATGGTATCATGCTCTATCAGGAGCAGGTTATGCAGGTAGCTCAGCGGTTTGCTGGATTTAGTCTTGGGAAGGCCGATATTTTGCGTCGAGCTATGGGGAAAAAGGATGCTTCTGCCATGCATGAGATGAGAGCTTCCTTTATTCAAGGCTCCTTAGAAGCTGGTCATACTGTGGAAAAAGCAGAGCAGGTCTTTGATGTCATGGAGAAGTTTGCAGGTTATGGTTTTAACAGGTCACATGCCTATGCTTACTCAGCTTTGGCCTTCCAGTTGGCTTATTTCAAAACGCATTATCCAGCCATTTTTTATCAGGTCATGTTGAATTCTGCCAACAGTGATTACTTAATAGATGCACTTGAAGCAGGCTTTGAAGTGGCTCCTCTGTCCATCAACACCATTCCCTATCACGATAAAATTGCCAACAAGTCCATCTATCTAGGATTGAAATCGATTAAGGGAGTCAGTAATGATTTAGCTCTCTGGATTATTGAAAATAGACCCTATTCTAACATTGAAGATTTTATAGCTAAATTACCTGAGAATTATCTGAAACTACCTCTGCTAGAACCTTTGGTAAAAGTTGGTCTTTTTGATTTATTTGAAAAAAATCGTCAAAAAGTATTTAATAACTTAGCCAATCTATTTGAATTTGTGAAAGAGTTGGGAAGTTTATTTGGAGATACTATTTATAGTTGGCAGGAATCGGAGGATTGGACGGAACAAGAAAAATTCTATATGGAACAAGAGCTTTTAGGGATAGGTGTCAGCAAACATCCACTACAAACTATCGCAAGTAAAGCTATTTACCCAATTACCCCAATCGGAAATTTGTCAGAAAATAGCTATGCTATTATTTTGGTTGAAGTTCAGAAAATAAAAGTGATTCGTACCAAAAAGGGTGAAAATATGGCCTTCTTACAGGTAGATGATAGTAAGAAAAAATTGGACGTCACTCTCTTTTCAGACTTATATCGTCAGGTTGGACAGGAAATAAAAGAGGGAGCCTTCTACTATATAAAAGGAAAAATACAATCACGTGATGGCCGTCTGCAAATGATTGCACAAGAAATAAGAGAAGCAGTTGCTGAACGCTTTTGGATACAGGTGAAAAATCATGAATCGGATCAAGAAATTTCACGTATTTTAGAACAATTTAAAGGCTCAATCCCAGTCATCATCCGGTATGAGGAGGAACAGAAAACCATCGTTTCTCCCCATTATTTTGTAGTTAAATCTGATGAATTAGAGGAGAAATTGAATGAAATCGTTATGAAAACGATTTATCGCTAAAAATACGGAAAATAGAAGAATTTTAAAATCAAATGTGGTATAATCAAGAAGACTGTTAAAAGAAAAAGGAGCATAAACCAATATGAAACGTATTGCTGTTTTGACTAGTGGTGGAGACGCCCCTGGTATGAACGCTGCTATCCGTGCAGTTGTTCGTCAAGCAATTTCAGAAGGAATGGAAGTGTTTGGTATCTATGACGGATATGCTGGTATGGTTGCCGGTGAAATTCATCCCCTAGATGCAGCTTCAGTAGGAGACATCATTTCTCGTGGTGGTACTTTCCTTCACTCAGCTCGTTACCCAGAGTTCGCTCAACTTGAAGGGCAACTAAAAGGGATTGAGCAATTGAAAAAACACGGCATTGAAGGTGTAGTTGTTATCGGTGGAGACGGTTCTTACCACGGCGCTATGCGTTTGACTGAGCATGGTTTCCCTGCTATCGGTCTTCCAGGTACAATCGATAACGATATCGTTGGTACTGACTTTACAATCGGTTTTGACACAGCGGTTACAACTGCTATGGATGCTATTGATAAGATTCGTGATACATCATCAAGTCACCGTCGTACTTTTGTTATTGAAGTTATGGGACGTAACGCTGGTGATATCGCTCTTTGGGCTGGTATTGCAACTGGTGCAGATGAAATCATCATTCCTGAGGAAGGATTCAAGATTGAAGACATCGTAGAAAGCATTAAATGTGGTTATGAGTGTGGTAAAAAACACAATATCATCGTCTTAGCTGAAGGTGTGATGTCAGCAGCTGAATTTGGTCAAAAACTTAAAGAAGCTGGAGATACAAGCGACCTTCGTGTGACAGAACTTGGACATATTCAACGTGGTGGTTCTCCAACTGCGCGTGACCGTGTATTGGCGTCACGTATGGGTGCCCATGCTGTTAAACTTCTTAAAGAAGGTATTGGTGGTGTTGCGGTTGGTATCCGTAACGAGAAAATGGTTGAAAACCCAATTCTTGGAACGGCAGAAGAAGGAGCATTGTTTAGCCTTACTGCAGAAGGTAAGATTGTAGTTAACAACCCACACAAAGCCGATATTGAGCTATCTAGCTTGAATAAGAGCTTGTCATAATTTACAATTTAGTTAATAAGACCAAAAAGGTCATATCTATAAAGGAGTCACAAAAATCATGAACAAACGTGTAAAAATCGTTGCAACTTTGGGTCCTGCGGTAGAAATCCGTGGTGGTAAAAAATTCGGTGAGGACGGATACTGGGGTGAAAAACTTGATGTTGAAGCTTCAGCTAAAAACATTGCTCAATTGATTGAAGCTGGTGCTAACACATTCCGTTTCAACTTCTCACACGGTGACCACCAAGAACAAGGTGAGCGTATGGCAACTGTTAAACTTGCTGAAAAACTTGCAGGTAAAAAAGTTGGTTTCCTTCTTGATACAAAAGGACCAGAAATCCGTACAGAATTGTTCGAAGGTGAAGCTAAAGAGTATTCATACAAAACTGGTGAGAAAATCCGTGTTGCAACTAAACAAGGAATCAAATCAACTCGTGAAGTGATTGCATTGAACGTTGCTGGTGCTCTGGATATCTATGATGATGTTGAAGTTGGTCGTCAAGTGTTGGTTGACGACGGTAAACTTGGTCTTCGTGTGGTTGCTAAAGATGACGCAACTCGTGAATTTGAAGTGGAAGTTGAAAACGATGGTATCATCGCTAAACAAAAAGGTGTGAATATTCCTAACACTAAAATTCCTTTCCCAGCCCTTGCTGAACGTGATAACGACGATATCCGCTTTGGTCTTGAACAAGGTATCAACTTTATTGCGATTTCATTCGTACGTACTGCAAAAGACGTGAACGAAGTTCGTGCAATCTGTGAAGAAACTGGAAACGGGCATGTTCAATTGTTCGCTAAAATCGAAAATCAACAAGGTATCGATAACTTGGATGAAATCATCGAAGCAGCTGATGGTATCATGATCGCTCGTGGTGATATGGGTATCGAAGTACCATTCGAAATGGTTCCAGTTTACCAAAAAATGATTATCAAGAAAGTCAATGCTGCAGGTAAAGTTGTTATCACTGCAACAAACATGCTTGAAACAATGACTGAAAAACCACGTGCAACTCGTTCAGAAGTATCAGACGTATTCAACGCTGTTATCGACGGAACTGACGCTACAATGCTGTCAGGCGAGTCTGCAAACGGTAAATACCCACTCGAGTCAGTAACTACAATGGCTACAATAGACAAGAACGCTCAAACTCTTCTTAATGAATACGGACGTTTGGATTCAGATTCATTTGAACGTAACTCTAAGACAGAAGTAATGGCTTCAGCTGTTAAAGATGCTACTAACTCAATGGATATCAAATTGGTTGTAACTCTTACTAAGACAGGTCATACTGCACGTTTGATTTCTAAATACCGTCCAAATGCTGACATCTTAGCATTGACATTTGATGAATTGACAGAACGTGGATTGATGTTGAACTGGGGTGTTATCCCAATGTTGACAGATGCTCCATCTTCAACTGACGATATGTTCGAAATCGCTGAACGTAAAGCGGTAGAAGCAGGTCTCGTTGAGTCAGGCGATGATATCGTTATCGTTGCTGGTGTACCAGTAGGAGAAGCTGTTCGTACAAATACAATGCGTATCCGCACAGTACGTTAAGAAAAATATAAAAACCTATCATATCCAGCTTTAGAGCTTGTGTGATAGGCTTTTTTGGGCTCTTTGTCAACTGTAGTGGGTTGAAGTCAGCTAAGCTCGAGAAAGGACAAATTTTGTCCTTTCTTTTTTGATATTCAGAACGATAAAAATCCGTTTTTTGAAGTTTTCAAAGTTTCGAAAACCAAAGGCATTGCGCTTGATAAGTTTGATGAGATTATTGGTCGCTTCCAGTTTGGCGTTAGAATAGTGT
>NZ_VMLS01000037.1:0-15058 GCF_013276805.1 Streptococcus sp. 1449 | reverse complement strand
TACTTGGAAAAGCTCCTCAAACTATCTATACTGAAATCAAGCGTGGGACAGTCCGAAAATGTCTTGGAAAAGGGCGCTTCAAAGAGGTTTATTCTGCCGACTATGCTCAACAGTCTTATGAAAATAATCGCAAGCGCTCGGTCAAAAAATCAAGCTTGACCAAGGAACTAAAGGAAAAGATTCTCCACTATCATAACCAAAAATTTTCGCCTGAAATGATGGTGATGGCTAAAGGGGTTAACGTGGGAATTTCAACCATTTACTATTGGATTCATCATGTAAAATTGGGGTTAAGCAAGCAGGATCTGCTTTACCCTAGAAAAGGAAAAGCGCTTAAGAAACAAGCTAGCACCAATTTTAAATCCGCTGGTCAATCTATCGAATTATAATTCGCTCATTTTTTCAAAAAATACATAGACGTAAAAGAAAGAGGGTTAAGAGATGAAGAATAGTGCTATTGGGAGTAATTGGAAGGATGTCCGATCTCAACTCTTTACCAAGGAGGAAATCCTTGAAAGTGATATGCGAGTGGCTATCATGAGTGAGCTGATTGAAGCCAGGCATGAGCAAGGAATCAGTCAGAAAAAGCTAGAAGAACTTAGTGGAGTAAGCCAGCCTGTCATAGCTAGGATGGAAACAGGCAAGACTAGTCCTCAGTTGGACACAGTCTTAAAAGTCCTAGCCAGTTTAGGAAAGACACTAGTAGTCGTCCCACTCGAACAGGAAAAGAGTTGATTAGAGTAGACTCATACTCAATGAAAATCAAAGAGCAAACTAGGAAACTAGCCGCAGGTTGCTCAAAACACTGTTTTGAGGTTGTAGATAAGACTGACGAAGTCAGTAACCATATGTCTAAGGCAAGGCGACGTTGACGCGGTTTGAAGAGATTTTCGAAGAGTATTATAGTCTTTTCTAATAACAAGCCATAGTCACTTATAAGAATTACTAATAAAGCGTTTGAAGAGCATAACTGAAATAAAGCTATAAAACACGCTATACAAAGGATTTGAGGCATTTGTCTCAGGTCTTTTTCTTTTGTTTAAAACAGATATATAGTTTCAAACTATATCAAAGCCTAATTTTTTACAATTATACAGATGATTTCTTTTCTGTTAAGATAGTTTCAACAACAAATTTTGGAGGACACATCATGTCAACTACAATCATCGGTTTCCCTCGTTTGGGCGAATTCCGCGAATTAAAATTTACAACTGAAAAATACTTTAGAAAAGAAATCACAGAAGAAGAACTCTTGGCAGCCGCAAAAGACTTGCGTGCTAAACACTGGAACATCGTCAAAGAAAAAGGCATCACTGAAATCCCATCAAATGACTTTTCTCACTATGACAACTTCCTAGATGCAGCTTTCCTTTTCAACGTGGTACCTGCTTCAGTTCAAAACTTGGACTTGTCTGACCTTGAGCGCTACTTCGCTTTGGGACGTGGTTATCAAGGAGAAAAAGGGGACGTTCGCGCCCTTCCAATGAAAAAATGGTTCAACACCAACTACCACTACATCGTTCCTAAGTTTGAAAAAGAAACTCAAGTCAAACTTGCAGGTCACAAGATTTTCGATGAGTTCCAAGAAGCAAAAGAACTTGGATTGAACACTCGTCCAGTTCTTGTAGGTCCATTCACTTTCCTTCAATTGTCAGACTTTGAAGAAGGCGTGAAAGCAGACGACTTCGTAGATAGCTTAGTGGCTACTTACCAAGAAGTTTTTGCTAAATTGGCTGAACTTGGTGCAACTCGCATCCAATTGGATGAAGCGGCTCTTGTAAAAGACTTGACAGCTGAAGAAAAAGCTCTCTTCTTGAACCTTTACAACAAACTCTTGGCTGACAAAAAAGGTCTTGAAGTCTTGCTTCAAACTTATTTCGGTGATGTTCGTGACGTATACGCTGACCTTGTAAACTTGCCAGTAGATGCTATCGGTCTTGACTTTGTTGAAGGTAAGAAAACTCTTGAACTCGTTAAAGGTGGCTTCCCAGCTGACAAGACTCTCTATGCAGGTATTGTCAATGGTAAAAACATCTGGCGCAACAACTACGAAAAGAGCTTGGCTGTTCTTGAGCAAATCCCAGCTGAAAACATCGTTTTGACAAGCTCATGCTCACTTCTTCATGTGCCATTTACAACAGCTAACGAAGAATTTGAACCAGCTATCTTGAACCACTTTGCCTTTGCAGTTGAAAAATTGGATGAAATCCGTGATTTGGACGCTATCCGCAATGGTCAAGGTGAAGAAGCACTTGCCGCCAACAAAGAACTTTTTGCGACTGAGCGTGTGGGTGAAAATGCGGAACTTCGTGCTCGTATCGCTGGATTGACGGACGCAGACTACACTCGTTTGCCAGCCTTTGCAGAACGTGAAGCTATCCAAGAAGAAGCTTTCAAACTTCCAGCTCTTCCAACAACAACTATCGGTTCATTCCCTCAAACAAAAGAAGTTCGTGCCAAACGTTTGGCTTACCGTAAAGGTGAATTGTCTCAAGAAGAGTACGACGCTTTCCTTGCTGAAACGATCGATGAATGGATCAAATGGCAAGAAGATATCGACTTTGATGTCCTTGTTCACGGTGAATTTGAGCGTAATGACATGGTTGAGTACTTCGGTCAAAACTTGTCAGGTTACCTCTTCTCTAAAAACGGTTGGGTACAATCATATGGTATGCGTGGGGTGAAACCACCAATCATCTGGGGTGATGTCACTCGTCTTAACCCTATCACTGTTAAATGGTCTAGCTATGCACAAAGCCGTACAAACAAACCTGTTAAGGGTATGTTGACTGGACCTGTTACCATCCTCAACTGGTCATTCCCACGTGAAGACATCTCTATCAAGGATTCTACTCTTCAAATCGCCCTTGCTATCAAGGATGAAGTACTTGACCTTGAAGCTGCTGGTGTGAAAATCATCCAAATCGACGAGGCTGCTCTTCGTGAAAAATTGCCACTTCGTCGTAGCGACTGGTACGAAGACTACCTTGACTGGGCAATTCCTGCCTTCCGCTTGGTACACTCAACAGTAGCGCCAGACACACAAATCCACACTCACATGTGTTACTCAGAATTTACAGATATCATCCCAGCTATCGATAACATGGATGCAGACGTTATTTCCTTTGAAGCTAGCCGTTCAAACCTTGAAATCTTGGACGAACTCAAAGCGAAAAACTTCCAAACAGAAGTGGGACCTGGGGTTTACGATATCCACTCACCTCGTGTGCCAAATGAAGGCGAAATCGACAATACAATCGAAGCCATCCTTGCTAAAGTGCCAAGCAAGAAAGTTTGGATCAACCCTGACTGTGGTTTGAAAACACGTGGTATTCCAGAAACAAAAGAAAGCTTGATCCGCCTTGTTGAAGCAGCGAAAGCTGCGCGTGAGAAATTGTAAGATTAGATTTCTCAAGAAGCGCTGTTTGGTCAATCTGCCTGTTTCACTTGGATTCTAGGAATCCAGCTAACGAAAAAAATTAACTAGAAAAGGATAATGACTATGTCACGCCAAACACCGTCACTCTCATTTGAAGTGTTCCCTCCCAACCCAGCCGTGGGTAATGATAACATTATTTCTGCCCTTCAAGATATGCAGGAGTTGACTCCCCACTTTATCAGTGTAACTGCCAGCAATAATAAATTTAATATCAAGGAAACGACGGTCCGTTTGGCTGATTTTATCCAAAATGACTTGGCGATTCCGACCATTGCCCACTTGCCAGCCATCTATTTGACTAAGGACAAGGTGGCTGAAACCATTGCGGACTTGGACAAGGTTGGGGTGCAGAAAATCTTGGCTCTTCGTGGGGATATTATTCCAGATGTGGAGCCGCAAAAGGATTTCCGCTATGCAACGGACTTAATTGAGTTCATCAAGGAGCAAGCCCCTCACTTTGATATTGTTGGTGCTTGCTATCCAGAAGGGCACCCAGATTCGCCAAATCAGATTTTAGATATTCAAAATCTCAAGAAGAAAGTGGATGCAGGTTGTTCGAGCCTCGTAACCCAGCTTTTCTTTGATAATGAGCGCTTCTATGATTTCCAAGACAAGTGCATCTTGGCTGGGATTGATGTTCCCATTCATGCAGGGATTATGCCAATTTTGAATCGAAATCAGGCTCTCCGCCTCTTGAAGACTTGTGAGAATATCCATCTTCCACGCAAATTTAAATCCATCTTAGACAAGTATGAGCATGACCCTGAGTCGCTCAGAGCAGCAGGACTTGCCTATGCAGTGGACCAAATCGTGGACTTGGTAACTCAGGATGTTGCCGGTGTGCATCTCTACACTATGAACAATGCGGATACAGCAAAATACATCCACCAAGCAACACATGCCTTGTTTAATCATCAGTCTCTAGGATAATAAAAAGAAAACCATTCTTCTCAAGTGAGGGGAATGGTTCCTTTTTAATGGTAAAGACCGCACTTTTTAAGAAAAATATGATAAAATAGACTTTGTACGTACTTGATACAAAGATGAGGGTATTTAGGTTGTAGAAGTTTGTTTAAAGTTGATTATTTTTTAAGCAAAATCTGATAATGTGTGTCTCAAAAAACACGAACGGAGTGAGTATTTAAAAGATATTTCACGCTATCGTGGTATCTTAGATGATAACAATATTATTATCTAAGGCAGGATTTTTGAGAGTAAAATAGTTCGGGAAACTATTTTAGCCTGAGTATAGAAATAAAAAGGCGAAGTAATTAAAAATTACCATTGAAATTCCGTTGGATTTCTAAAATCATCCACTGGATAATTTTAGCTCCCGTCCGCACTATTCCAGGGAAATATCAAAAAGATACTTAATTGAATTTTGGCCTCATTCCTTAGGAAAAAAGATAAGCTTCCTAGCACTCATCGAGTGCGGCGTCACCTTCCTATTTTTCTACAGAAATGTTCGGCAAGCCGAACCGTCCAAAATATCTTGTGTAATTGAACACGCCTACAACTCTGTGGAAAAAGATAAATCTGCCTAGGAGCGGTCGCTCCGTCGTTCGATTTCCTATTTTCCTTTGAGTTGCTTAACGGCTTAGTATCTTGAGTAATTGCACACGGGCTAAATCCCTAGTGAAAAAGATAGATTTCCTGGTGCGCATCGCACACTGCGTCAATCTCCTATTTTCATACGGGATTCTTCACGCCCTTAGTATCTTGATCTTTGTAGGCAAGGCGTATAATTTCATCAATCCAAAGGGGATTAAAATGACAAAACAAGTGTTTCAAACGACTTTTGCGGGTCGTGAGTTAATTGTAGAGACTGGTCAGGTTGCTAAGCAAGCAAATGGCGCAGTTGTCGTGCGTTACGGTGAGTCAACTGTCTTGACTGCTGCCGTTATGTCTAAGAAAATGGCAACTGGGGATTTCTTCCCTCTTCAAGTCAACTACGAAGAAAAAATGTATGCAGCTGGGAAGTTTCCTGGTGGCTTTATGAAACGTGAAGGACGTCCTTCAACGGATGCGACCTTGACAGCGCGTTTGATTGACCGTCCGATTCGTCCTATGTTTGCGGAAGGTTTCCGTAATGAAGTCCAAGTGATTAACACCGTGCTTTCTTATGATGAAAATGCATCTGCACCAATGGCTGCTATGTTTGGTTCATCCTTGGCACTGTCTATTTCAGATATTCCATTTGACGGCCCAATCGCTGGGGTGCAAGTGGGCTATGTAGATGGTCAAATCATTATCAACCCAAGTCAAGAACAAGCAGAGCAATCTCTTCTTGAATTGACAGTAGCTGGAACCAAGCACGCTATCAACATGGTAGAGTCTGGTGCCAAAGAATTGTCAGAAGAAATCATGTTGGAAGCGCTTCTTAAAGGGCACGAAGCTGTCAAAGAATTGATTGCCTTCCAAGAAGAAATCGTTGCTGCTGTCGGTAAAGAAAAAGCAGAAGTGGAATTGCTTCACGTGGCTGCTGAATTGCAGGCAGAAATCATCTCAGCTTACAACAGTGACCTCCAAAAAGCGGTTCAAGTAGAAGAAAAATTGGCTCGTGAAGCTGCTACTCAAGCAGTTAAAGACCAAGTGACTGCTGTTTATGAAGAAAAATATGCAGACCACGAAGAATTTGACCGTATCATGCGTGATGTGGCTGAAATCTTGGAACAAATGGAACACGCAGAAGTGCGACGTTTAATTACAGAAGACAAGGTGCGTCCTGATGGTCGTAAGGTCGATGAAATCCGTCCTTTGGATGCGGTTGTTGACTTCCTTCCTCGTGTGCACGGCTCCGGTCTCTTCACTCGTGGACAAACTCAGGCTCTTTCAGTCTTGACCTTGGCTCCGATGGGAGAAACTCAAATCATTGATGGTTTGGATCCAGAGTACAAGAAACGCTTTATGCACCACTATAACTTTCCACAATACTCTGTAGGGGAAACTGGTCGTTACGGTGCGCCAGGTCGTCGTGAAATCGGTCACGGTGCTCTCGGTGAACGTGCTCTTGCTCAAGTCTTGCCAAGCTTGGAAGAATTCCCATACGCTATCCGCCTAGTAGCAGAAGTTTTGGAATCAAACGGTTCTTCATCTCAAGCCTCTATCTGTGCGGGTACTCTTGCCCTTATGGCTGGTGGTGTGCCAATCAAGGCGCCAGTAGCAGGGATTGCCATGGGACTTATCTCAGATGGAAATAACTACACAGTCTTGACAGATATCCAAGGTTTGGAAGATCACTTTGGAGACATGGACTTCAAGGTTGCCGGAACTCGTGACGGGATTACAGCCCTTCAAATGGATATTAAGATTCAAGGGATTACTGCAGAAATCTTGACTGAGGCCCTTGCTCAAGCCAAGAAAGCGCGTTTTGAAATCCTTGATGTCATTGAAGCAACCATTCCAGAAGTTCGTCCAGAATTGGCTCCAACTGCTCCGAAAATTGATACCATCAAGATTGATGTGGACAAGATTAAGATTGTCATCGGTAAGGGTGGAGAAACCATCGACAAGATTATCGCTGAAACAGGCGTTAAGATTGACATCGACGAAGAAGGTAACGTATCTATCTACTCTAGCGACCAAGATGCCATCAACCGTGCTAAAGAAATTATTGCTGGTTTGGTTCGTGAAGCTAAGGTGGACGAAGTTTACCGTGCTAAAGTCGTTCGTATCGAGAAATTTGGTGCCTTTGTTAACCTCTTTGATAAGACAGATGCTCTTGTTCATATCTCGGAGATGGCTTGGACTCGTACCAATCGTGTAGAGGATTTGGTAGAAATCGGGGATGAAGTTGATGTTAAGGTTATCAAGATTGATGAAAAAGGCCGTATCGATGCCTCTATGAAGGCTCTTCTACCTCGTCCGCCAAAACCTGAGCATGATGAAAAAGGTGAAAAGTCTGAGCGCCCTCACCGCCCACGTCATCACAAGGATCACAAACCTAAGAAAGAATTTACAGAAATACCAAAAGATTCAGAGTAAGAAAAGGAGAAATGTATGGGGTGGTGGCGCGAAACCATTGATATCGTAAAAGAAAATGATCCAGCGGCCCGCACCACTTTGGAGGTTTTGCTGACTTATCCAGGTGTCAAGGCCTTGGCGGCCCACCGTCTCTCGCATTTTCTCTGGAAGTACGACTTCAAACTCCTGGCTCGTATGCACAGTCAGTTCTGGCGCTTTTGGACTCAGATTGAGATTCATCCAGGTGCCCAGATTGATTCAGGTGTCTTTATCGACCACGGTTCAGGCTTGGTTATTGGAGAAACAGCGATTGTTGAAAAAGGCGTTCTTCTTTATCACGGGGTGACTCTTGGTGGAACTGGTAAGGATGTTGGAAAACGCCATCCGACCGTTCGAAAGGGAGCTCTCATATCGGCTCATGCCCAAGTCATCGGACCAGTGGAAATCGGTGAAAATGCCAAGGTTGGTGCAGCAGCAGTTGTCGTGGCAGATGTACCTAGTGATGTGACGGTTGTCGGTATTCCGGCTAAGATTGTCCGCCTTCATGGTAAGAAGGATGAGCCTGTCATTCACGAAGTCGAAGAAAAACGAGAGTATTATGTTAATAAACTCGAGCAGGCTAAAGAAGCCAGTCATAGATCGTCTGGTTTGTAGAGGATACCTATATGATTCAAGCAAGAAACAAGTTAAGCCAAGAGGAGTTATCTGAGGCGAAAAAACTAATTAACTGTTGCCAAAACTATGACGGTACCTATCGTGATCCCTATCTCTCTAACATGCTTAATTTTGACCCAAACATGCCCGCCTTTTTCCTTTATTATGAAAAAGGCGAACTTGTTGGTCTCTTAACTGTTTATGCAGATGATCAAGATGTGGAAGTGACGATACTGGTTCATCCAGATCATCGCCGTCAGGGAATTGCGCGTGCTTTGTTTACGAGTTTTGAGAAAGAAACAGCTTCTTTCTCTATTTGTTCAGTCACTTTTCAGACAGAGCGTATTTTTCTAGAGCGTCATCCTGATTTTGTCAATAATTGGGGATTGGTCGAGGATGAAGAGACAGAAACCTGGTTAGGTAAGGATAGAAGACCATATCCGTTAGCAAATGTTTCCAATCTTGAAGTTTTGTTAGCAGATAGTTCGTATCAGGAGCAAATTAGCCAGTTAAAATTTCAGGCATTTTCAGAGGAACATGAATCTAGAGAAGTTGTGGATAGATATGTCGCTGAAGCTCTGAAGGATCCAGAAAGTCGCTTGTATATTTTGTTAAAAAACGGTGAGGTTATTGGAACTTGCACGGTAGATTTATCGACTAATACGAATTACTTCTACGGTTTAGCAATATTGGAACCTGAACGTGGGAAAGGCTATGGAAGCTACTTAGCAAAATCCCTCGTCAACCAACTAATTGAGCAAAATGACAAGGAATTTCAGATTGCAGTGGAAGATAGCAATGTAGGTGCCAAACGTTTGTATGAAAAAATTGGCTTTGTCAAACAGACTCAGGTGGTTTATCTGAATGAGAAAGGAGCAAGGGATTCCGAAGTGTAGAGATATTCGGACTGAAATTTACTTGAACTCTTAGTGATGAAACTAAGTGTTCTTTGATTTTGGTTTTCCTGATTATGATTTATGATTAAAATCTACGACACCATGTCTCGTGATTTGCGAGAATTTGTCCCGATTGAGGACGGCAAGATCAAGATGTATGTTTGTGGGCCAACGGTGTACAACTATATCCACGTGGGAAACGCCCGTTCAACGGTGGCTTTTGATACCATTCGTCGCTATTTTGAGTACCGTGGGTATAAGGTTGCCTATATTTCCAATTTTACAGATGTGGATGATAAGATAATCAACCGTGCCAGGGAAGAAGGCATCACGCCTCAGGAGGTTGCGGACAAGTACATCGCTGCCTTTCGTGAGGATGTGACGGCCTTGGGCGTCAAACCTGCGACTCGCCATCCGCGTGTGGTGGAGTTTATGGCAGACATCATCCGTTTTGTGGAAGACTTGATTGAGAAAGGCTTTGCCTATGAGAGTCAAGGAGATGTCTATTTCCGTGTGGAAAAATCCCACAACTATGCCAAATTGGCTAATAAAACCTTGGAAGATTTGGAGCTAGGTGCTTCAGGTCGTACCGATGAAGAAACGGCTCGTAAGGAAAATCCTGTGGACTTTGCATTATGGAAATCTTCCAAACCAGGTGAGATTTCTTGGGATAGTCCTTGGGGACCTGGACGTCCGGGTTGGCATATTGAGTGTTCAGTCATGTCGACAGAGATTTTAGGTGATACCATTGATATCCACGGTGGTGGAGCTGACCTAGAGTTTCCACACCACGCCAATGAAATTGCCCAGTCTGAAGCTAAAACAGGCAAGACTTTTGCTAACTACTGGATGCACAATGGCTTTGTCAATATCGACAATGTCAAAATGTCTAAGTCCTTGGGTAACTTCATTACGGTACACGATGCCCTTAAAACTCTTGATGGGCAAGTACTTCGTTTCTTCTTTGCGACCCAGCACTACCGTAAGCCTATCAACTTTACGGAAAAGGCAGTGCGTGATGCAGAGACTAATCTCAAGTATCTGAAGAATACTTATAAGCAACCATTTACAGGAAATGTGGATGCCCAAGAGTTACAAAACTTTAAAGATAAGTTTGTAGCAGCTATGGATGAAGATTTTAATGCTGCCAACGGTATCACAATTGTCTTTGAAATGGCCAAATGGATCAACTCTGGCAACTATGATGCAGCTGTCAAGCAAGCTCTTGCAGATATGTTAGAAATTTTTGGAATTGTCTTTGTTGAGGAAGTTTTGGATGCAGAGATTGAAGACTTGATTCAAAAACGCCAAGAAGCGCGTGCCAATCGTGACTTTGAGATAGCGGACCAGATCCGTGATCAATTGGCTGCTCAGGGAATTAAGCTCCTTGACACCAAGGATGGAGTGAGGTGGACACGTGATTGATGTCAATCTCATTAATGGGATTGCGCTAGCCTTTGAAGGAGATGCGGTTTATTCCATGTATATTCGTCGTCACCTCATCCTCAAAGGTATGACCAAACCCAATAAACTCCATCAAGAAGCGACCAAGTATGTGTCGGCCAAAGCTCAGGCTCGCCTGATTTCCCTCATGCTAGAGGAGCAAGTCCTAACGGAAAGAGAAAAAGAAATCTACAAACGTGGCCGCAATACCAATAGCCACACAAAGGCTAAAAATGCCGATGTGGTGACTTACCGCATGTCCACAGGTTTTGAAGCTGTGATGGGCTATCTCCATATGACTGAAAATTTGGAACGTCTTGAGAGCTTGATTTGGTGGTGCATCCAAAAAGTGGAGGGCTAGGACATGATGACAAAAGAACTACAAGACTGGTTTCCTGAGGCTCAGATTTCAGACCAACCAGTAGAGAAAGAGGGCTATCTCACTCTCCCTTTAGCTTCTCAGCAGTGGATTTTGCTGGAGAAAGCTGGGCTCAGTGAGCGTGAAAAGCAGTTGATTTCCCTTTTGACCCAGCAGGAGCAGGCTCGTTCGCTCAATCCTTGGTATTCCTATCTGATTGAGGGGAAGGGTCAGGCACCGCAAACTTTTAAAAAGATTCAGTTGGTGTATTGCCATCTTTCCTATTTTCAGCAGGAAAATCTGGCTTCTTGGCTAGATATGATGCGGACTCTTTTTCCGAATTGTCAGACGGTGCTTCAGGTCGGAGCTCAGGATTATGTTTTCGTGCTGCAACAAGATAAGTACACCTCTGTACGTTCAATCTTATCTGATACGATTGAAGCGGTTGAGTATGACTTTGGACTTCGTCTCTCTATCATGTTAGGCCAGGTTTGGTCTCAGGCAAGACATCAAGCCCTATCAGACTTGATTAAAGCAGAGAGAGATTTGTTTAAGACTTGGTGGCGTCAGGGTCACCAAGGTGTTCATACTTTTTCACAGCTCTATCTTTGGAGTATGGGAGAAAGGCTCGTGGACCTGAGAGTAATCAAGGAATGTCTACACCAGATGATTTTGGATCAAGATCAGATTCAGGAAATCATTCTCTCCCTTTGGGAAAATAGTGCTGTCCTAACAAAAACAGCCCAGCAACTCTATCTGCACCGCAATTCTCTCCAATACAAAATTGATAAATGGGAAGAATTGACAGGGCTTCAGTTGAAAGAGTTGACCGACTTGACCTTGTGTTATCAATTGATTTTAGGTTCTTTGTCAACTATAGTTGGTTTGTAAAGAAGTTAATATTTGGAGAAGAGGATTGCCATCTTCTCCATTTTTATGTGCAGAGTTATAGTGGATTGAGGCTGTCAATCGAAAGTGATGATGTCCCAAAAAAATGGTGAGATTGAGGGCAATTATTTTGCTTTCATCAGGGATTGCATGTTTTGGTTTTCGATTTCTGTTTCCGTGTCTGAAGGCTTCTTTTCCTTTCTGTTGATAGGCTAGTAGCAGACGATTGATTTGTCTTTCAGAAAGATTCAGTTCGACACAGGCTCGATTCTTTGTTTTCTTTCCTTGGTCTATAGCTTTTATCACAAGATATTTTTTCGTTTCATTCATATTCAGTTGGATACTTTTCATACGACTATTTTATCAAATGGGACATTTTCACGTTCGATTTACTAAAGACATTCTCACATTCGAATTACAAAACCTAAAAAATCAAATGTTTTTCCTTGCAAAATTCGGGGGGGGGGTGGTATAATTGCTACTAGACTGTATACTCTTCATAGGAGGTACAGTGGGGTAAATAGTCGTAAGTTGCTATTTATATATTAGACTTTCCTGCGAAACAAAATATGGTACAATAGTTCTATGAATTATGAAGCAAGTAAACAACTAACTGATGCACGATTCAAGCGTCTTGTTGGTGTTCAGCGCACGACTTTTAAAGAGATGTTAGCTGTATTAAAACAGCTTATCAACTTAAACACGCAAAAGGTGGAAGAAAACCTAAACTAAGCCTAGAAGACCTTCTTATGGTCACTCTTCAATATGTGCGAGAATATCGAACTTATGAACAAATTGCGGCTGATTTTGGTATCCACGAAAGCAACTTAACCCATCGGAATCAATGGGTTGAAGTAACTCTTGTTCAAAGTGGTTTTACGATTTCAAGAACTCCTCTCAGTTCTGAGGACACGGTAATGATTGATGCGACGGAAGTAAAAATCAATCGCCCTAAAAAACAATTAGCGAATGATTCTGGTAAAAAGAAATGCCACGCTATGAAGGCTCAGGCGATTGTCACAAGTCAAGGGAGAATTGTTTCTTTGGAGCTCGCTGTGAACTATTGTCATGATATGAAGTTGTTCAAAATGAATCGCAGAAATATCGGACAAGCTGGTAAAATCTTGGCTGACAGTGCTTATCAAGGGCTCATGAAGATATATCCTCAAGCATAAACTCCACGTAAATCTAGCAAACTCAAGCCGCTAATAGCTGAAGATAAAGCCTATAACCATGCGCTATCTAAGGAGAGAAGCAAGGTTGAGAACATCTTTGCCAAAGTAAAAACGTTTAAAATGTTTTCAACAACCTATCGAAATCATCGTAAACGCTTCGGATTACGAATGAATTTGATTGCTGGTATTATCAATCATGAACTAGGATTCTAGTTTTGCAGGAAGTCTAGTTTTACAATCTACAAGTTGATTCACTTTCTATTATGTATTATTATGATAGTGGTAAACAAAACAGAGAGGAGTTCTATATGACACCAGAAGAAGTCTATATGACAGAGTGATTGGAAAAGCAAATCACCTGCTTTCAGGGGAAAAGTTTCCAGCATCGCAGACGCTACAAGGTCTTGGAGATTGCTGAGATTGTTTCCGGTTTTTTGATTGCGATTTTTTGTGCCATTCCCATGCCGGGCGATCACTATCGCCTTGTCTCTGTTGTGCTTTCAAGCATGGGGTTGCTTTGTGAGGGATTGCTTGGTATTTATAATAGCAAGGAACACTGGATATCCTATCAGAAGGCAGCGCAACTTTTAGAACGAGAAAAGTTTCTCTACCAGTGTCTGACTGAGAAATAAATACGCAGGTGAAAGCAAGCCTTTTACATTCTTTGTCAAGATCTGTGAAGGGATAATCTCTGACGAAATAATCAAGTGGGAAGGCATCCAGTCTAAAGAAGCGGGTGTGCCTGCGGAAACTCCACTCCAATGCAAGAAAAATCGAGGGGGTAAAAGAAAACCTATAGTCAGGGAAGAATAGCCTGACTGGAAAGCAGTATGAAAAAATGGAATTTACAGCGTAAAACAACTCAAGGTCCGGTTTGTTTTTTGTGCTTAAAAGACAGGAACTTCCTTGAAACTTGAGTTTGTCTCGGTGCATTTGAAAGAAAACTCAGTTTAGACGGAGACTGTTAAACAAGCTTATGGTCTAACCAGTACGGATGTGGTTGAGTAGCTAGTAGATGGTTTTTTAGAAATGGAAAGAGTGCAGATTTCAATGTTTCAACACCTAAAGGAAGATAACTAGGAGGTGATTAAGGTTAAAACAAAACGGATAAATGGTGATTTATTTTCAGGTCTTATCGCTGATGTCGACGAAGAAATCATGAATAGCGATGACAATCGTTTAGCTATCGATAGGATTGTCATCCAACATAATGGCGGTTTGAGCGATGAAGGAGCACCTGGTATGTATCTACAGGCGTTGGTACCTCTGCTTATTACCAGGCTTGGACTATCCAGAGCATGGTTTTTGCCCTGTAGGAGTCTTTGCCATCATTGATACCCAGGAAGCAGACGGCTACACTTGAGGCTTTCTGAAGTCAGAAAAAAGCTGGCTGGCCTTGGAGTTCACAGAAAGAATTACTTAGAACATAAGGAGAAAAATAATTGTTGAAATTGATACAAAATAAGAAAAAAGGTGGAGAGAAAGCCTTTCGCTACTCTCTCAGAAAATTTAAATTTGGCGCGGCTTCTGTGTTGGTAGGACTCTCCTTTTTAGGCAGTGATATATCTACCGTTTCTGCTCATTTTGAAACGGTAGATAATGTGACTTATCTTGGGGATACACCTAGAGAAGTTGGGTATGCTAAGCAATCAGTACAAGTAAGAACTGAGATATCAAAAAATGGCAAGCATGTAAAATATACAATACTTTTCAATAAAAATTATGAATACTGGGCTAGGCCAGGACTTACTGCTTGGTTACCAACTGGTTTGGATCATCGGACGGTTAGGATTAGAACTTATAATTCTGATGGAAAAACAGGGGGAGGGGGATTGCCGTGGAAATTAGTGCACGATTTGGGAGTGCATGAATTTCCTGGTGCGACAAGAGAATTAGTTTTCAATCCTGATTTTGACCCTAGAAACGAAGGAAAATGGAATGAATTTTGGGAAAAAATAGGAAAGGTTGGTTCAGGTTCCGATATTCCAACTGAGTGGAAAGAAAAAAATCAGTTACTGTTTGGTATCAATTCATGGGAAAATTTTTCTCACAATGCTTACAAGTGGGAAATAGAAGCGGATGTTCAAGATGGGGTAGTGGCTTCACAATTACCTGTCGTAGCTGGAATTGTACAGCCTCGTTCAAGATATCCTCGCTATGTTGCAGTAGGACCTAATGAAACAGTAGATACAGACGGAGACGGTCTAACTGACAAGCAGGAAGTTGATAAGGGTACGGATCC